>JALNXI010000321.1 GCA_023230425.1 Methanoculleus sp.
AGAAGGTGCAGCAGCACACCATTTCGCACCCGACGACGTTTGCGATGTTCGGCGCCGTCGCCGCCCTCCAGGGCAGCCAGGACTGCGTCGAAGCGATGCGCCGCGAGTTCGAGCGCCGGCGCGACTACATCATCCCGGCGCTCCGTGACCTCGGCTACGCCACTGCCCCGGCGGACGGCGCCTTCTACGCCTACGTGAAGGTCGAGGGCGACGACATGGCGATCGCCCGCTCATGGCTCCGTGACGCCCACGTGGCGGTCACTCCGGGAGCCGCGTTTTACACCCCCGGCTGGCTCCGGCTCTCCTACGCGACATCGATGGAGAACCTCAAAGAGGCCGTCGCGCGGATCGCGCGGGTCTGAACGCCCCTCTCTTTTCTTTCGAATCCTGATTTGAGGAGCCTGCACGGCGGGCTGCTCCGTGAGCGGCGGATTGAGAAGGTCCCGAATCGGTACCGGCGCCCGGACGTGTAGATGATTGTCACAGAAATGCTATATAGAGGACCGTTGCAGTCCTCATTGTCACAGGGGAATCGACACTGCAAATGAAGAACCCCCCTGCGGCCCGAGGGCAATGTGAGAGTGGGTGATCCGGGTAGATAACCCTTTCTCCGTGCCTCCGTTCACAGAATGAAAGGAGGTAACGATGCAAAACGCAGACATTTCCCGCTACCTGGTGCGAGTGCTCTTCGTGCTGCTCGTCGCCGGTATCGCGGTTGCACCCGTGCTGGGTGAGGAGCAGGAGACAGGCATTCCTGTGTCCGGGGCGGACGAGGAACCGGACCCCGACGTTGCCGTCCCGGACGGAGAGGGTACGGCGATAGTTATGACATCCACCGGCCCCATCGCCGTGGAGGACCTGGTCCCCCCTTACCCGCCGGGGTGGGAGCCGTCGAGATCGTCGACGGTGCGGGATGGGGGCGGGTTGTATCCGGCAACCGCCTTCGATCCGTCATCGAGCACGCTGATCCTGTATCCCGGGTGGAACCTCGTCTCGACGCCCCTCTGGCTCGCCGACGGGCACGACACGATAGCGGTCTTCGACGATGTGGACACGGCCGGCTACTCCTTTCTCTGGTATAATGGCTCGAATGGTGATTGGGAGTTAATAGGCCCGCAGGAGGAGTTCAGACCGCTCGAGGGGATATGGATCTACGCAAACGAGTCGTACCAGATTCCGCTCTACTTCAAGCCCGTACAGGAACAGACGGGAGCGACAAAACACCTCTATTCTGGCTGGAACATTGTCGGCTTCTGGGATGTGCACCAGGCCTGCGCGCGGGACATGCTCCTCTCCCTGGGAGGCGCATGGGCAACGGCACAGGGTTATGATCCGGGAACGCAGGATTACGAGGTCAGTATGGTTAATGGCGGGACAGGTAGCAACAGTGACCAGCGCCTGATGTTCCCGGGGAAGGCGTACTGGGTGTACATGACGGCGGAGGGAGACCTGATCCACTCGTACTACCGGACGTATTCCTTCTGCGCCGAATGGGTGGGCGACTATCACGGCAACCAGAGTACTCTCCCCAGCGCCGATGAAGAGGCCGAGGGCTTCTACGACACGCTCGACTGGTCGAGTTTATGGACCGGCCAGTTCATCAACGGCAACGACACCGCGATGGAACGGCACTGGAAAGACCCGGCCTTCGGCGGGGTGGATTCGGATTACATCGACAACACGCACCTGGCCTTCTTCGTAGGCCACGGGTGGGAGGGCGGGTTCGTCTTCGGGACGGAAGCCGACGATTACGAGTTGAACTACAGCGAGGCGCGCTGGGGCAACACGAAGACCGACTGGATTGTCCTCGGATCGTGCTCGGTCCTCAATGAATCCACGCGGGAGCACTGGGAGGATGCCTTCGAGGGGCTCCATTCCATATGCGGCTTCGACACCATGGGGGCCGCTCACCCGGATATGGGGTGGTATTTTGCGGATCTGTTGATGAATGGTGAAACAATCTGGGAAGCATGGTCTGCGGCGACGGATCGGTACGTGGTTCCCAACGACGGCAGCCTGAACTCGGCGATTCTCGCTGCTGATATTGACGGAGACCTGAGCACGCTGGATTGCCTTGACGACCATATTTACGGGTACGGGTCGTCGATCAACCCGCCCGGCGATCCACTGGATTTCCAGTACGAAACAGATTCATGTGAATGGGAGGTGTAGATATGGTAGGGAAACAGATTGCAATCGGCTTTGCCGTCCTCGTGCTGCTCGTTGCCGGGACGGCACTGCTGCCAGCGGCGTCTCTGCAGGACGATGAAGGCACAAATGGAGGAATCGAGATTGTCGGACCGTACGGCGTGCAGAGCGTCTCCGAGATCGCTCTCGGTACCGCCCTCCCGCGGTATCCCGAACAGACCATGGTCTATACGATGGTCGATACCGTCATATCGAAGGACGATGCTCTGAAGATAGCAGAGAAGTTCGGTATGTCCGGACCGGTCGAGGAAAGCGGAGGAAGGATCAAGCGTTACGTTGTCAAAGACGAACCCTATACGTTCGAGATCGAGGAAGAATCCGGTTATATGACCTACACGTGGGATGACCGCTACTCCGGGGTGGACCCCCGGGACCGTCCCGAAAACCTCCCGACCGACGAGGAGTGCCGGAAGATCGCCGAGTCGTTCCTCACCTCCCACGATCTCATGCCCGAAGGGGCAGTATTCTCAAGTGTGTCTCAAGGTGGTCGGAGGATCTTTTCGAACCATGCGGGAGGTGCACCCATCGTCACGTACGAAGATCGTGATGTCCTCTTCTCCGACACCCTGAGCGGCTATCCCGTGGCCGGAAGCGGGATCCGGGTCACCATCGGCGGGGGCGGCGATATTCTCGAAGTCACCAAACGCTGGCGCGACGCCGAACCCTATAAGGAGTTCGCGATCCTCTCCCCCGAAGAAGCGATCGAGGAACTCAAACTGACCGGGGTCGTCACCACGGTAGGTTCGCCGAAGAAGGCGGTCGTCGACGAGGTCAAGCTCTGCTACTATGCGACCCCGCCCGGCACCGAGCAGCCTTACCTCAAGCCGACCTACTCCATCCGCGGC
>JALNXI010000322.1 GCA_023230425.1 Methanoculleus sp.
GGGGACGACGCGGCCGACCCAGCCGATGATCCCGCTGATACAGACCGCGGAGGCGGTGATGACGGTCGAGGCGATGATGAGCACCACGGTCATCCTCTTTGTGTCCAGCCCGAGCGCCCGCGCCTCCTCTTCGCCGACCGCGAGGAGGTTGATTCGCCACCTGACGAGGTAGAGGCAGAGAGCGCCGAGAAGGATCGGCGGGGCGACCGCGACGATGTCGGCGTTCGAGACCGCGGAGAGACTTCCCATCAGCCAGAAGACTATCGCGGGCAGGGTGTCGTAGGGGTCGGCGACGTATTTGGTGAGGGATATGAAGGCGGAGAAGAGTGATCCAACGATGATCCCCCCGAGGACGAGGACGAGGGTCGAGCCCTTGCCGACGGCCCGACCGATGCCGTAGGTGACGGCGACCGCGAGGATCCCGAAGAAGAAGGCGGAGACCTGGATGACCCAGGGATTGCCGGAGAGGAGGATCCCGAGCGCCGCCCCAAACCCTGCGCCGGCGGACACGCCGAGGATATCGGGGGAGACAAGGGGGTTCCTGAAGAGTCCCTGGAACGAGGCCCCGGCGATGGCGAGCCCTCCCCCGACGAGCATCGCCGCTATCAACCGCGGGAGCCTGATCTGGAAGACGACCGTCTGTTCCGATGCTCCCCAGGTCTGCTCGAAGGAGGGGAGGAGGACCTGCTGACCGGAGGCGGCCGAGAGCAGGGACGACGCACCGTCGAAGAATGCGTTCGCCGATCCGACGATGAGGATCCGGAAGGTCTCCACCGGGTCCATCATGTATCTCCCGAAGAAGAGGGAGAAGAAGAAGAGGACGACCGGGAGGAGGTAGATCGCCTTCCCTGCCGGGATGAACCGGAGGACGGCTTCATGGGTCGGTATGCCGTCCCGAAAAAGAGATCGCCAAAAACCGATCGCAACATTCTTCCTGGGTTCCTGTCCGATCTCTATAATCAGTTCTTTCCTATGGGTCATCCGGTATACCGTCCATATCTGATCTGTCTATACCTTTCATTTAATTTTATGGGAATGTAAACTACATAACATTTACAACAATGATAAAAAGGTTCGGCAGGTTCTGTCGCGTTGCGCAATTCCCCAAGGGTTCCCTCAGGGGTCTTTTCTGCGGTGGCTCCGCCTAGGTTACCGCCGCAACTGGCGTGTTGTAACAGTTCACTTGTGCCCGGTTCGAGATCACCGTGCCGAACGCGGCGTACGGGTTCGGGGATAAGGATATCTGCCGAGTTATTCTGTAAAAGTAGATTATTTTACTTATCTTAAAAGTAAAACAATATTATTAAATTCATGCTACGTCGCACTATTGTATGGTATAGTTGCTATGAAGAAAGATGCTCGCCATCTGGTTCTCGCCATTGTGGCTGTCTGCGCCGTCCTCGCGCTTGCTTTCATCCTTGCGGCGCCCGGGACAGCCGGCGGAGATCCTGCCGCAACGGTCCGGACGATCACGGACATGGACAACAGGACGGTGACCATCCCGTCCGAGGTCAGGACCGTGGTCATCACCTGCTGCGGCGGAGCAGCGCAGGAACTGGCTGCCCTGGGGGTCGGCGACCGGGTCGTCGCCCAGCCGCAGCAATGCACTACGGAGCGCCTGTATACCGTCGTCCCGGGATACCGCACCACACCCGACGTCGGTTCCTTCGACAACGCCAACGTGGAGGAGATCCTGAAACTCAACCCCGACATTGTTATCGGGCGTTATTCGAGTAGTGCTCACATTGAAGTGACCGGGATCCCGGTCGTGGGAGTGCTCACGGGGACCGCCGAAACTGAAACACTGAAACAGGAGTTTCGCATGATGGGCACGGTCTTCGGGCGTGAGGAACGTGCCGAACGGCTAATCGCGTACTGGGATGAAACCCTCGCGCTGATCGAGGCGAAACTCGCCGATCTCCCCGAGGGCGAGCGAAAACGGGTCTATGGCGGGAGCGGTGCGTGGGAAGAGGCTATGATCAGCGCCGCAGGAGGGATCAACGTCGCCGCGGATCTCGCGCAACAGAGTGGCAGCAAGGTCTCCCCCGAACAGCTCGTCCAGTGGAACCCGGAGGCTATTTACTATTCCCCGAAGTCAGGCGATACGTTTTCAACCAACCCTCAGTTTGCGACGATCCAGGCGGTCCGGGACGGAGCCGTGTATCCCTGCCCCGCTGGGACCATGTTCAGCTGGTCGCGTCCCTCACCAGAAGCTCCGCTCGCGAATCTCTGGCTTGCACAGAAACTCTACCCGGACCGGTTCGCCGACGTCGACCTCGCAGACGAGACAAAGAAGTTTTTCCATGAGTTCTACGACTACGACCTTACGGACCAGGAGGTAGAGAGCATCCTCCACCCGGCGGTTTCAGCCGTGAAGTAACTATCCATGACGGAACACGCTCCGCCGGCAGCGGTGTGACCCCGGTCTCTTCCCGGTCGCCGGGGTATCCATCCGGGAGAGGGGGGCTGGTTCGGGATCACAGTGCCGAACGGGGCGTACCGGTTCGGGTGCGGGGATACAGATCTCTGTATCCTCGCCAATAAACTGTTTTAACTTGACATTCTCAAGATGTAAAAGTGATATATTTAATATCCCCTCACGCTGCACTAATATACGGTGTAGTTGGTATGAAGAAAGATGCTCGCCATCTGGTTCTCGCCATCGTGGCCGTCTGTGCCGTCCTGGCTCTTGCTTTCGTCCTTGCAGCGCCCGGGACTGCCGGTGAAGAATCTGCTGCAACGGTCCGGACGATCACGGATATGGACAACAGGACGGTGACCATCCCGTCCGAGGTCAGGACCGTGGTCATCACCTGCTGCGGCGGAGCGTCGCAGGAACTGGCCGCCCTGGGAGTCGGCGACCGGGTCGTCGCCCAACCGCAGCAATGCACTACGGAGCGCCTGTACACCGTCGTCCCGGGATACCGCACCACACCCGACGTCGGTTCCTTCGACAACGCCAACGTGGAGGAGATCCTGAAACTCAACCCCGACATCGTTATCGGGAGTTATTATGCAGAGACTGGCAACGCCCGCATTGAAGCGGCCGGGG
>JALNXI010000324.1 GCA_023230425.1 Methanoculleus sp.
CGAACGGTCGCCAACTGCACGCACTCCACCCGAAAAGCCGATCAGAATATTAATCCCCACCGCCCCAGAACAGGGCCATATGGATACAGCACTGCGTGACGCCTACATCCGGCTCCATGAGCGGTACTTCCCGGGAACGGAGCTCCCGATCACGTTCGAGGTCGGGGGCGCAACCGTTGGGGTGGAGAAGGCCCCCGCCCCGAAAGGCTGGAGGTGCTTCGTCTGCGACCTCGTGAAGATCCGGAAAGGAGCGAGCCTCATCTTCGACGAGGACTCGATCGGGTGCCGCGGAGGAAGGTTCTACCTCGGCTACGACGCCGAACGGTTCCCCGACTTCCGCTACTTCCTCTCCTCCGGGAAGCCCGGGGTCATCGAGGGAGAGCGCTACAAGCAGACGCCGGAGATCGTGGACGCACTCGACCGGGGAACCGCCCGGATACCCACGAAAGTGAAGTACATCGTCTTCAAGCGCTGGGACCACCTGACCGATGCCGACAACCCGGACGCCGTGGTCTTCTTCGCCCGGCCCGAAGTGCTCTCCGGCCTCTTCACGCTCGCAAACTTCGACCAGAGCGACCCAAACGGCGTCATCTGCCCCTTCGGCGCCGGGTGCAGCTCGGTCTTCTACTACCCCTGGCTTGAGCAGCAGAAGGAGGAGCCAAAAGCGGTGCTCGGTATGTTCGACCCCTCGGCACGGCCCTGCGTCCCGCCGGACGTCCTGACGATGGCCTTCCCCACGAAGAAGTTTGAGCGGGTGATCGGCTTTATGGAAGAGAGTTTCCTCGTGACGGATACCTGGGCGAAGGTGACGAAGAAGATTGCCCGGAGTAACGCGCTCCATGCCCCCTGAAAAGGTGGCCGGGTGAGGAGGTCAGCCGAGCGGCCGGTTGACGAACGCGACCATCTCCCCCGTAGGCATCCTCTGCGGCGGGGCTCTGTGAGAGCTGCCCGCCGGATCAGGGGAAGCCATACCGGGCGGAACCCTTCCAGCCAGGATTGCAGTCGGGGATCACGAATGTATAAAAATACTCATTACGCAGCAGAAGAATATGTCTTTTAGGAGAGTAAGTCCCCACGACGCCCGAACGTGAAAATGCGGTACGCGGGAACGGAGAACGATAAAACCGGCAAAATGTTCCGGGCGGTTGGTGCGGACTCCCGGCGGCACCCCTCCGCCCGGCGATACGTTTTCTGAAGGAGAATCCGAATTTTGACACTCAACTACGAATCACTCGAAAAATTGGCCGATAAGGCCCAACACCTGGAAAGCCTGATCACGTACGCCAACGCCCCCATCATTGTCTGGGATGCAGCGCTCAGGATCACCAGGTTCAACAACGCCTTCGAACGGCTGACAGGGCGGGCCGTGGATGAGGTCATCGGTCAGCCCCCGGCAGTTCTCTTCCCCGCCGCCCAACGTGAAGAACTGATGGACCTCATCCGAAAGACAACGGCCGGGGAGCGATGGGAGGTCGTCGAGATCCCCATACTCACGAAAGAAGGCAGGATCAGGACCGTCCTGTGGAACTCCGCCACCGTGTACGAGAGCGATCAGGAAACAGTCTCCTCGGTCATCGCCCAGGGACAGGACATCACCGAGCGCAAGCAGGCCGAAGAGGCGCTGCAGAGAACTCACGACGAACTGGAGATGCGTGTCCGGGAACGCACCCTCGAGCTCCGGAAGACCAACGCGGCCCTGCAGGCCGAGATCACCGAGCGCGCTCGGGCAGAGGAGGCGGTGAGGACAGAGCGGCAGCGTCTCTACAGCGTCCTGGAGATGCTGCCGGTTTATGTGATACTGTTGTCGCCGGACTATCACGTGCCCTTTGCCAACCGCTTCTTCCGGGAACAGTTCGGGGAAGCGGAAGGCCAGCGCTGCTTCGAATACCTCTTCGGGCGCACGGAGCCCTGCGAGAACTGCGAATCGTACCGCGTCATGAAGACAGGAGCGCCCCACCGCTGGGAGTGGACCGGCCCGGACGGGCGCAATTACGATATCTTCGACTTCCCCTTCACCGACGCAGATGGTTCATCCCACATACTGGAGGTGGGCATCGACATCACCAAGCGTAAGCGGGCCGAGGAGGCACTGCAGAAGGTAAACGAGACGCTCGAGCAGCGCGTAGCCGAGCGCACGGACGAACTGCGTAAGGCCAATGCCATCCTGAGTGCCATCTGCGAGAATACGCCGGCGCCCATCTACGCCACCGACCGCCGGAGCCTTCTCGTGATGTGCAACCCTGCCGTGCTCCGGACGATCGGCAGACCGGCCTCCGAGGTGCTCGGCAGATCGAAGATCGAGCTCCTCGGCCCCGAGATCGGCGGACCCGTCGTGGCCAACGAGCAGCGCGTTATGGAGACCGGGACCACCGAGACTTTCGAGGAAGCGGTCGGCGACCGGATCTACTACTCCACAAAGACACCCCTCCGGGACGCGCAGGGAGACGTCACCGGAGTCATCGCCGTCGGAACAGAGATCACGGAGTTGAAGCGGGCGGAAGCGCAGAGGCAGGAGTTCCTGGAGCAACTGCAGCAGTTCGCCGAAGAGTTGGAGGTCCAGAACGTAGACCTGCAGGACACCACCAGGCAGCTCCTGCAGAAAAGCGACGAGCTGGCGCGCCTTAACCGGGTTCTGCAGGAGAGCGAGGCGCATTTCCGTTCTCTCATCGAGAACGCATCGGATATCATCGTGCTCCTCGACATGAGCGGGCGGATCACCTACGCGAGTCCGTCGGTGGAGCAGATCGGAGGCTACAACCCTGATGATCTCATCGGCACGGACGTACTCGACCTTACGCATCCTGATGACGCGCCGGGGGTGGTGGAGGCGATGAGAACCGGAGCGGCCCAGCCTTCGGTGAGGCTCACCTTCGAGGTCAGGGTCCGGGATTCTGCCGGGCGGTGGATCTTCCTCGACGTTACGGGTGCGAACCTGCTCCGGGAAGGGAACGAGCGGGGGTTCATCGTGAACGCACGCGACGTCACCGACCGAAAACAGGCCGAGGAGGAGCAGAGCAGGCTGATCGCCA
>JALNXI010000325.1 GCA_023230425.1 Methanoculleus sp.
CGCGGCATCCTCCTTTGTCCACCAGTCCTTCACGTTCCCATCCCTGTCGTACTGCCTTCCCTGGTCGTCGAACCCGTGCGTCATCTCGTGCCCGATCACCCACCCGAGCGCGGCGTAGTTGAGAGCGGGGTCCCTACCGGGGTCGAAGATCGGCGGCTGGAGGATGCCTGCGGGGAAGACCATCTCGTTCTGGCCCGGGTCGTAAAAGGCGTTCACCGTCTGCGGGGGAATGAACCAGACGCTCCGGTCGACCGGCCCACCGACCCTCTCAAGCCCTTCGGGCCCGTGAATGAAGGAGTGGGCTTTGGCGGCGCGAACGTTACCCACGTAGGAGCCGGAGAGATTCAGCCCGGAGTAGTCCGTCCATTGGTCGGGGTACGCGATCTTCTCTCCCATGGCGGCAAGTTTCTCGCGGGCCGCGGCCTTTGTCGGTTCGCTCATCCAGGTGAGGTTTTCCATCCGTTCATCGAAGGTCCCCCGGATGGCGAGGAACATCCCCGACACCATCCCGCGTGTCCGGGGGTCGACGTATTCGGCGCCGTACGCCTGGCCCACCAGGTCGCCGAGGAGTTCGCTCTCCGTATTGACGACACGCTGCCACCGGGGTTTCATCTCCGGAACGCCGTAAAGCGCCGTCTCGTAGAAGGCGAAGTGCTCCTCCTCAAACGATGAGTTGAGGTAGGGGGATGCCTGATCGATCAGCCGGTAGCGCAGGTAGACCTTCCAGTCTTCGAGCGGAGCGGTCTCGAGCAGGGAGCCGAGTCCCTCCACGTATCCCGGCTGGTAGATATGCACCTCACTGACCGTGCCGGAGCCCGGGATGGCGGCGAGGGTCTCCCACCCGACCGCGGGGTACCGCTCCTCGAGTTCGACGAGGGTATGGACGTTCGTGGTCTTCTGCGGGTCGCGGCACTCCTCAGAGCCAAGGTGGCCCGCAGCAAGGGCCTTTTCCATGCCATAGACGGCCTCTGCGTCGGCAGCTGCCTGTTCTGAGGAGATTCCAGCGAGCACCAGCACCCGGGCTATGTGCTCACGGTAGGCATCCTGGATCTCAAGGCTTTCCGTGTCGTTCCGGAAGTAATAGTCCCGGTCAGGCAGCCCGAGCCCGCCCTGGTAGAGGGCCGGAACCATCACGGTGCTGTTCTCGGGGTTGACCCCCGCCCAGTAATAGTACACCGGGCCGAATCCCTGGTCCAGGAGAACGATCGTGACGTTGGCGAGACCGCTCCGGGAGTCGATCGCATCGATCGTCGCGAGGAGGTCGGAGAGCCCATCGAGCCCTTCCCGGTCGACCGTCCCGGTATCCATGCCCGACCGGTAGAACTCTCCGAGGAGGGTGGTGTTCCTGTCCGCACTCTCCGGCGCGGCCGCCGCATCCTCGAGGAGAGCACGGAGGTCGTTATCCACCCCATCGCGGATCTCGGTGAATATGGCGTAATATTGCTTATCGGCCGGGATGGGATGCTCCGCTATCCAGGCATCGTTGACGTAGGCGTAGAAGTCGTCGCCCGGATGGACGGACTCGTTGAGAATAAATCCACTCGCCGGGGCCGGCGTTACGTTATTCGGCACCTCTGTTTCGGCGGGATTCATGCATCCGGCACAGAAGAGGCACGTGATCAGAAGAAAGGTCAGGAGAACGTGTTTCACAAAGAACGTGTCATTTTCACGGGAATAAGGGTTGTGATCCGGCAGAACGGGCCCTCAGGTGGGAGGATAACCCTCGCCGGGTCGGGTCGGCCGGGAACGGGGCTCCCTCACTCCTCCTCGCCGCCCGCCGCCGAAGCCCGGGCCACGGGATACCCCTTCTCCGTCACCGCCCCCCCGGTCGCCGCCTCAAGGTCCGGCCACTTCAGGATGGCCCCGTCCGTGTCCTTCAGCGGGACAGGGGGGTGCGTCTTCTGCGTCAGCATGGAGACGGCGTACATGGCGATCCCGGCGACAATCGTCGGACAGAACGTGAAGAATACCGTCCACTCGTTGTCCGGCGGGACGAGGGTCGGCGCCCCCTGCTGCACCGAGAGGACGACGGCCCCCGCGACCGTCGTCAGAAGTCCGCCGAGCATCGAAGCGATGGCGCCGGGCGCGTTCGCCCGCTTCCAGTAGAGGCCGCAGACGAGGGCCCAGAAGAGGCAGGAGAAAAGCAGGGTGAACCCAAAGATCATCAGGTCGTAGAGACCGGGGGCAACGAAACTGATCCCGATGCTGAAGAGCCCAATGACGACGACGAGGAAGCGGGTGAACCGGAGCACCGCTTTATCATCCCTGATGTGGTCAGAGACCGCACCGTGAACGATCGTCGTCGAGATCACGGCGGCCGACGCGAAGATCGCCGAACTCGCCGTGGACATGATCGCTGCCATCAGGGAACCGACGAAGATGGCCATCATCCAGGGCGAGAGCAGCATCTTTGCGAGGAAGGGGACGATCAGTTCGGGGTCCTGGGCGAGGAGGGCGCCGTCGATCATGCCGGTGTTGACCATCACGATCCCGAGCAGACCGAGGAAGATAGGGCCGAGACCGGCGACCCAGTACATCCCGGCGCCAAATACAAGGCCCTGCTTCGCGGCCCGGTCGTCGCGGGCGCAGAAGAGCCGCTGCGAGATGTCGAGCGATGCAAGGCTGCCGAGGCCCATGCCACACCACGCGGCAAACCAGGCCATGATGCCGGTGACGGTCCACCCCAGCCCGCTCGGGGAAGCGTCGCTCGGGAGGATCGACCAGAAATCCGTCGGAGTATTGGCCGCGATGACGTCGAAGCCGCCGACATACGCGATGCCTGTTGGTATGAGGAACGCAAGGCCGAGGAGGATGAGCACCATCTGGATATTATCGGTGATGATGACGGCGAGCATGCCGCCGAGGTAGGTGTAGACGATCACGATCAGCCCTGCGAGGGCAGCGCTCTCGGCACCGGGAAGGCCAATGAGAACGTTGAGGATCTTGCCGATGGCGAGGACCTGCACCGAGGTCCAGAAGAGGAGCGTGGGGAGGGAGAGAATGGAGGCGATAAGCGCACCCCG
>JALNXI010000326.1 GCA_023230425.1 Methanoculleus sp.
CGGGATAGTCTCCGCGAGCACCGATCCGGAGGTGTCGAGCGCGTCCAGCGCGTCGATGATGCCGTAAGCGGTCTCGGGGAACTCCATCTGGCGTGCGACCTGCAGGCCGATGGTGCCCTTCTCGTCGTAGTTCTTGAAGATGGCCTGGCGTGCACGTGGCCCAACCTCGACCGGCTGGCCGTCGTAGAGCGGGACGCCGGTACAGGCCTCCATCTGGGGCCAGGCTTTGGTCCCTACGGGGGTGGTGCCGCCTACCGGGTAGTTCGGGTCGGCCTCGTCGATCTCCACCTCACCCATGTACCAGTCCCAGGGGCGGACTTCGGTGAACCGCTCAGGGAACCAGGCCGGGTTCTCATCCAGGCTCGAGCTGCCGTAGACCGGCGCGGTGGCCATGTAGCCCTGGTTGTGGTAGCCGAGGTCCTTCGGGATCGGGACTTCGACGCCGCCGACTTCAGCCCAGTCACGCTTCTGGTAGTTCCGGAAGACTGCGATCATGAACTCCATCTGCTGCTGCGTGAGGACCCGTGCCTCCTTGGCGAGGTCGTAAATCTTCGCCTTCGCACGCGGGCTGATGCTTCTGTACATGCCCCCGACGCGGGGGTTGCTCGGGTGAATGGCCTCTCCGCCGACGATCTCGCCGATGGTCTGGGCAATCTCACGAATCCGCTGGATCCGAAGGGCAACGCTCCTGACCGGCTCTTCCCTGGTGAACGGGTTGATCTTCGTGTCGGTCCCCGGGATGTACATGTCCGGGAGGGAGAGGATGTTATGCAGGGCGTGGCTGTGCATCCTGTTGGCACACTGCAGGATGTAACGCATGAGTTTCGCGTCGTCGGGGATCTCGCACCCAATCGACGCCTCCATCGCCTCAATGCCCGCCAGCGTATGTGCTATAGGGCAGATACCGCAGACGCGTGATGCGATCTTTGGAACCTGCTCCATCGTCTTGCCGATGGCGAGCTTCTCGATACCCCTCACCGGGGTGATGCTGAGCCAGTCTCCACGCTCGACGATGCCTTCATCGTTGACCTTCAGAACGAGCTTTGAGTGGCCTTCGTGTCTCGTTGTTGGGGAAATCTCTACAACTTTCGACAAATATATCGCCTCATTCCGATATTATGGTGTTCTGAATACTATACCAGTGTTACCACACTATTTTGTACTGCAAACGTACGCGGGTACGTCAACATGGGTTATGACGAAAACAGAGTTTATACCTTTCGTTTCAGTACATCCGAATGTATTACAAATCCTGTCGTTTGTAATATTTGCTGTTAAAATAGGTTAACTTATTATAATTGTTAAAAAATAATATTGGATCTATAGCGAGCCCTCATCCATCTCCGCGACGAGCTCCGCTATCGTCGCCTTACGCTCTGCGTAGGCGTTATGCTGGTGGATACTCTCCTCGTTCGTCTGTTTTATGGTAACCACGGAATCCCCGGGGAGATCCCGGAACTGCGCGATAACCTTGCGGGCCATTTCACGGACGCAGTCTTCAACGAACCTGGGGTTCTTGTGGGCTTCCATGACGACGTAACTCTCGTCGCCCCGCTTGAGAAGCTCGTAGATACGCGCACTCATGGAATCCTTCAAGATCTTGATGATCTTCTCGAGGCTGACGTGCTGGTCGTCATCGGTCTCGATGCAGAGGAAACCCCGTCCACGCTGGTTGTGCGTGGCCATCGGCACCTCCTCAAAGAACGCGTCGATCTTATCCTCCGCCACGCCGAGGTTCTCAAGGACATGCAGGGCATGGTCCTTCATGATGTTCTGGGCGCAGGGGCAGGCGGTCATCCCGGTCACTTCGGCACCGATGCTCTTTCGGATGATCGGGCTCCCATCGTTCCGCTGGGCGATCGCACTGGCATGAACGTTAACTACTTCATGACAGCTAGTCTCGCTGATCGGCGTCTCCCGCCGGACCATGAACTTGCTCTGCATCCGGACCTCGGTTCGCTCCGCGTACTCGTGCCGGTCGAGGAGCTTGCGCGCGACCGCGCTACAGAGTTCCTCGATCACCTTCACCTCTCCGTCGATGGCCTGTTGCAGCACGTCATCGATCACCTCGAAGTTCCGGGAAAGGTTTGCCCCTTTGAGGCTTCCCGGCAGGTCGACGAAGACGTCAAATTTGGAGATGAAAATGACCGGCCGCTTGCCGGGTCGGGCGACTTCAACGAGTTTTTGAACGTTTTTCACACCCACCCTGGTCAGATTGATACGGACCTCCGGCAGGCTGGACTGGACATCTGGCAGTTCCATTACAAATCCTCAATAAGTGTATAGGGAGTAAGGTTTCTCTTCATCAACATTAAAATAACCCCTCGGGTAGCAGCGGTTCCTTGATATAATATTTATCTTGTTTGCTGCCTAACCGAGAATGAGAACCTATGGTGCAGAAATACTACGAGTCCGACGCAGACCCCCGCACCCTGGAAGGCAAGACCATTGCCGTCATCGGCTATGGCTCCCAGGGCCGCGGGCAGGCACTGAACCTGCGTGATTCCGGTTGTCAGGTCATCATCGGCCTGCGGCCCGGTAGCAGCTGGCAGAGAGCTTCCGAAGACGGTTTTGAGGTTTATTCCGTGACAGAAGCGGTGAAGCGTGCCGATATCGTCCAGATCCTCCTTCCCGACGAGAACCAGGCGGCTGTCTACCGCACCGAGATCAGCCCGAATATCAGAGAGAACGGCTGCCTGATGTTCTCGCACGGGTTCAACATTCACTATGGGCAGATCGTCCCCCCACCTACCGTCGACGTGGTCATGGTCGCCCCGAAGGGGCCCGGTCACATGGTCCGGCGCACTTATGAGGAGGGGAAGGGTGTCCCGGCCCTCATCGCCATCCACCAGGACTACACGGGGAAGGCGCACGCCATCGCGCTCGCCTACGCCCGGGGGATCGGCGCGACCCGTGCGGTCGTGCTCGAGACGACGTTTGCGGAGGAGACCGAGACCGACCTCTTCGGTGAGCAGGCGGTCCTCTGCGGCGGGGTGACCTCGCTCATCAAGGC
>JALNXI010000021.1 GCA_023230425.1 Methanoculleus sp.
CTGCTGCCGGAATCGGGCGCCTGGGCTGTGGCGATCTGGTCCTGGATGTAGGCGTCCAGCTGGAGGTTGCCGCAGGTGTGGTGGCAGCACGTCACGCCGTGGAGTTCCACCGACTGCTGGAACTCCTCTGCGAGGTGCTGCAGAACTTCGCTATCCGCATCCCAGTAGCCTTTTCGTGCCGTCTCCATCATCCGTGCGAGCATGGACTGGTAGGCATACGGGTTGTCCTTAAAGAATTCGGAGAGGCCAAGGTTGTGCTCGTCCTTCACATAGACGTCAAACACCCTGTTCCAGATATCCGACCCGATGATCTCGGGATTCGTCACGGTCCAGCCCCAGAGGTTCTGCAGGAACTTTCCATCCATATATCTCGCACCTGCATACCCGTGCTCCATCATCCCCTCAATCCATTTCGGGTTGAAATACCGGGCATCGAGTTCTCGCAAGATGAACTCCTTCAACGTTGTCGTCTCCGGTTTGCCTGCAGCCCTGAGGTCGGTGATGAACGTCTCCGGCGCCGTCCCTGTGAGGTAGCGTACGGCAAGGGAGAGCGCCCCGACGTACTGGAAGCAGTCATCGTTATCCACGAGGCCGTAGAGGTTCGAACTCCTGCTGTGCACCGCTGCCTCAACACCGCCGAGGTTTGCACGGAAGAGGTCTGTACCTGGCTCGCCCCACGTGCCAGATCCGTAGACGTAGCCCATCTTGCTGATGAAGAGCTCCGCAAGCTTTGCCTCGTCGGTCCACGTCCCGCTGGCGTCGATCGCGGAGGATAGCCCTGTTCCGTATGCTCCGGGTGCGGACGAGAATATCCGTGCCGTAGAAAGGCTCCGTGCGGTAGCCTCGTCGTAGCCGCCGGCAAGGAGGTGCTGGTAGAGTGCCTCGCTGTGCCGCTTCACGTAGTTAGGGTATTCGCTCTCTTCGGCCTGTGCAGCGAGCCTGACGGCCTCGTCGAGGAGCTCGATCTTGTCCGCGAACGTATCCCGGTACAGTCCCGATGCGAGGAAGAGCACGTCGATCCTCGGCCGCCCGAGCTCCCCGGATGGAATAAGTTCCAGGCTCTTCACGTTTCCTTTGCTCCAGACGGGCCTCACGCCGAGCAGGTAAAGGGCTTCCGATTCCGTCACTCCCTCGTGGCGCATCGCCTCACACGCCCAGAGGACGAAGGCCACCTTCTCCGGGTATGCTCCGTCATGCGCATCCCGGTACTGCCTGAGCATCTCGTCCGCCATCTGCATGCCCACATTCCACGCTTCCTGTGTCGGCATGGTCCGCGAATCGAAGGAATGGAAGTTGTTGCCCGTAGGGAGGCTGTGCGGGCTCCTGATCGGATCGCCGCCCGTCTTCGGCGGGGTAAAACCGCCGTCGAGTGCGTTGATGATCGCCGGGATCTCAACGGTGCAGGCCGCAATATCCCTCTGGTAGCGGATCGCGGTATTCAAATCTGCCGTCACATCGGCAGAGACGCCGCCGAGGATGGATTGCTGTGCCGCCTCCGGTCCTGTGCCGTTGACAAGCACCTCATGGAGCAGGGCCTCGATGACGGTGCAGTTTCCGTGCGCTGCCGAGAGGCTATGCGGGTCGGGGTAGATCATACCGACGTGCTCTTCAAACTCCTCGCCGAGCATCGCCCGGACAAGCGAGACCAGTTCGTCCCCTTCCGGCGGCTCTCCAAGGATATGCAGACCGTACGGGATGAGCTCGTCGCCAAGTTTGTGGAGGTACTGATGAAGGTCGCTGGTAATGAACGCGGCGAACTCTTCCTCCGACATCGCCTTGATCCCTTCGACCGTGCGATCAAGGTTATCGCAGACGTTCATCTCCTCACAAAGTCCGGTGATGCTCTTCCTGTACTCCCCCTTCAGCGTCGCATTTACGGTGCCGTAGGCGTGGACCTTCTCGTGGAGGACCGAGAAGTTGCCGTAGAGTCCTGCCGTGACGATCGGGGGGGTGAGGTGATCCACGATGACCGCATTTCCTCTCCGCTTGGCCTGCGTCCCCTCTCCGAGCCCGTCCATGATGTAGGGGTAGATGTTCGGGCAGTCCCCGATGAGGAGGGGCGGCCAATCTGTTGCGGAGAGGCCGCGTTCTTTGCCGGGGAGCCATTCGTGTGTCCCGTGCCTGCCGAAATGGACGATGGCGTCTGCCCCAAATTCGTTCCGGAGCCAGAGGTAGAAGGCGATATACTGGTGGTGGGGCGGGAGGTCTTTGTCATGGTAGAGTATCTCCTCGTTCTGCAGCCAGCCCCGGGTCGGCTGCGGCGCGAGCAGTACGTTGCCGAAAGATATTGTGGGGATCACCAGGTACTCCTTCCCGCCGTTCTGGTAGACCATAATCTCACCCGGCGGCTCGCCCCACTTCTCGATAACCTCATGCTGCCTCTCTGCAGGCAGGCCGTGGAACCATCCGGCGTAGGTCTCTGCAGGGAGCAAAACGACGTCTCCGTCCTTTACCATACGGTCGAGCTCCCCCGGGGCCCAGGTGCCGACGTTTCTTCCCTGGAGGAGCATCAGGTCGAGGAGGCCGTCTTCGTCCGGGACCTCGCCGGCTACCGAGTAGCCCTCCGCCTTCATGGCGTTGAGGAGGTTCGTGAGGCTCGGCACGATATCAAGGTAACTTGCGCCGAGGTTGTTCTTCCCTCCTCCGTGGTTGTAGTAGATGACGGCGATGCGCTTGTCGGGGTTTGCAGTATGCCGGAGCTTCCCGAGTGCCAGAACCCTGTCGGCGAGCCACGCAACCTGCTCGTCGACGGGTGTGATCGGGCGAAACCCGATCGCTTCTGTCTCGGGGTCGATTTCCCTCCCGGCGGTCCAGATGAACTCTGTCTGGCCGTCAAGTTCGGGCATCGCGATCGAGTAACCGATCTTTGAAGTGGTGATGCCGTCGGTGCCTTCCGCCCACTCTTCAGGGGTCTTTGAGTAATCAACAAGTGCGTTGATGATCGGGATGTTGTAGGCTGCCAGTTCCGCAATTCCCCGTTCGGGGTTCTCACCGGACCCGTAAAACCTGAAGCACCGGATATTGACGATGGCGTCGATGACCGGCGTCCCGTTCCTGACGAAGAACCGGTCGATCACGTGAGGGTTTTTATAATCGAGGAAGACCGGGAGGATGTTCGCTCCCCTGGCTTCAAATGCTCTCATGATAGCGTCATCACCGCGAAGATCGCCGGAACGGTAGTGGCTGTCATAGAAGATGATGCCGATGGTCGGTTTTGCCGGATCATACATGGAGTACCACGCCAGGTAGTCGTCCAGGTTCTCAAACAGTTCCCCGGTGTCGGGATGGTAGATGCATTCCCGTGGGATGATGATCGGATCCTTCACCGGAACGTCGGCCCCGCATAACCTGGCACTAATGTAGTCGATCAGCCTGAGCGCATTCTCGGGACAGTTGTTGTCCCAGTAGGTCTCCACTGCCGGGTGGGCGGTCATATCGACGGTTCCGAGGGATTCATGCGTCCCTCCATGAAGGACCATTATCGGAATCCCGAGGGCAGTGGCGTCCTTTACCGCCGGTTCGATGATATCTATTCCGGCCCCGAACATCTCAAGAAAGATAAGGTCATAGCCGGTGAGGTTGAGATCGGCAGGCAGGTTCTTTGAGGGATAGACCGTGACGTTTGCAGTGCTCTTCTCAGCTGCATCGATGTACATCGGGACATAACTCTCTCCACCGATGATCATGACGATCCTGATCGCCTCTTGTGGTGATTGTGGAGGGTCCACGGGTGTTGAGTTCCCGAAGCAGGTGTTGTCGATATACAGGAGCATGTTCAGGATATTACCGTCACCCCCGTACTGCCAGTATCGGCTGATGTTCTGGTCCGCAGGCGTACCGAATGTAGTATCCGGGGAAGGGCCGTAGAGGATGATCGTTGCGTTCTCACCGGCTGTGCCGTTGATACGGGCAGCGGTCTCATTGCCGATGGACGCTGCAAAGATAAGCGGTTCCCCGGAGAAATCGTGCAGGATCGCTTCTTCTTCAGAGAAGAGAGAGACGTTCAACGGGACGCTCCCGGTCACGTTGGTGATCGCTGCCCTCCTCTGGCTGTCGCCCGTGACGATTGCGATCCTGTTCTCCACAGCGGCCTCCCGCACTGTTTCGGTCGTGTTCCCTTCACCAGCGGGAGTTCCGGAGTCCCCCAACGGGAGCGGGTCGCCGGCGGTTGCTGTCGGGGTCCCCGTTGCGTTCCCGGATTCGTCAGGGAGTGGCGTCTCCTCCCCCTCTTCAGGGGCTGCAGGCTCCTCTGTTCCGGCCGCTTCCGGCATCGAAGGACTTTCAACCGGGTTCCGGGTATCCAGCCCGTTCGTTCCATTCTCCGAAACTTCTCCGCTCCCGGCCGGGTCCGCGGCGCCTTCACCCGCCGCAGGCGCGACCAGGAGCAGCGTGATCATAATCAGCGCACATAACCAGTACAGGTTGCTTTCTTTCGTAACTCTCATACGTTAGCCTCTTTTCCTCCCGGAGCCGCCTGCTGCGGCCGGGCATTTACTAAATATATTTTTAGATAGATCAAGTACGCTTGCTTATTAATAAGCGTTACGGCTTCGGGCGGTAGAAGAGGCCCATTTAGGGTAAAAAAGAGTTATTTATCTTCGTTTCCATCATCGGGGACGTAGATGATCTCGCCGTTCTCCAGGCGGTACGCCGTGCCCATACGGCTGCCCTGGCCTCCGGCGAGCTTCTCGGTCATGTTCAGCACCTTGAGCGTCTTTCCTTCCTTGATGATGATCTGCATATTCGGCTGCCCCGGGTTTTTCACGACCGTGATCTCCGATTCGTCGTCAAGGAGCTCGGGAATGCTGTAGGAGACGACGAGCATGACCAGGAGAGCGACGGCAAAGACCATGGCGACGTCAAAGAGGTTGGCGACGCCGGAGAGGGGATCCTCGTCCTCGTCGTCGAGGATGATGCGACGTCTTCTCATGCCACCATCCTCGCCACGTATTCCATGTCGCTTAAGTCCTGCACGTACCACCGGCGCTTCGTCAGCATGATGGCATAGGCGATGCCCCCGGCAAACAGACCAAGCACGGTCGTGCTGAATGCGATGACCAGATTGGATGCCAGCGCCTCGACGTTCCCTGCCGAGAGGCCCATCAGTGCGGGGCCGAGGGGTATCAGCGTTCCCATGAGCCCGAGCATGGGGGCTGTCCGTGTCAGGATCTTGAGCAGCTCCAGTTCAGCCGCAATGCGTATCTCGTAGTCCTGGAGGAGTTTTTCTTACTCGATTGAAAACCGATCGCCACCGAGAAACTTCGCAAGGTCGCCGATGAACGATCTGAGGAGAGGGTTTGATCCTGATGCCGCCATCGCCCCTGTGGCTTCACCATACGATTGGGCCTCGATAAGCGCTCGGGTCTCCCGGCACCCGGCCCTGAGCCGCCCGGGATCCCGCGTTCTTCCCGAGTACTCGGATATGAACTGGCCGAGGGCTGCCAGTGTCCAGACGACGAAGACGAGGAGCAGGATGATTACGGGATAGAGCAGCGCCCCGGATATGGTGAACATGGTCTCCATGATCAATGCTGATGGATCCATCATCTCCCTCCTGGACGCGTTGCTGCATGCCGTAATCTGTCGGCAAGCGCCCCGAGCAGGATCAGGGCAGCCATCAGGCCGAATGCGGCGAGCATGCCGGTCGGATCGGTTGCGGTGCTGAATGCCGGCGCACTCTGCGCCTGAAGGTAAGCCGGGACAACGAGAAGGCAGAGCAGGTAGAAGAGGCCGAGAAACAGCATGACGTTACCCAGGGTGGACGGGTTTTTCGTGCCGGTCTTTGTTGTGATCCAGCTCGTGCCTGCTCCCCCTCCGATAATTCCTGCAAAGAATATACCCCCGGCGACGGCGCCCGCCGTTATGCCGCTCACCCCGGCGGTCTCGGTGAAGAAGAGGCACGCAAGAAACGTTGCAGCAAGGCATGCCGGGCAGGGAAGCGACATCAGGAGAAATGTCCGGCGCGATATATCCTTCCGGTCCGACAGCCATGTCTTCTTCGTCTCGATCCCGAAATAGACGAGCGCGAGCCCGATAATGAGGTGCATGATAAGGCCGAGCCCGACGATCTGTTCCGTCAGGGTGAGCGGGACACTGCCCACGACCGCCCCTATGATGAGCGCCGCGAGCGCGTACACTGATGCAAAGCAGAGCATCTCGCGTATCCGCAGTCCCGAAAGTCCGCACCCAACCCCGCTCTTCAATGCCAGAAGGGCGGTGCCGCCGAAGATGCCGGCGGTGAGAACGTTGACAAAGTTACTCATAATTATTTAAGTTTGCGCAACTACACTTTATAAAGTGGGCGGATTTGGATCTAAAACTGTAGCCCGTCGTCCTGCAAATTGGGCATACAATTCCGTACCTGCTTATGCCGGGTGATGTAGCAGTACAACCGCGCCCGCCCGAATACCACCCGGGCGCGGTTTGCCAGAAAAAGAAGGATTGAAATTAGACGACCAGGATCAGCGGTGCAAAGACCAGCGCGACCATGGACATCAATTTTAAGAGAATGTTCAGGGAAGGTCCCGACGTGTCCTTGAAGGGGTCGCCCACGGTGTCGCCGACGACCGCTGCCTTGTGGGCCGGGGAACCCTTTCCGCCAAGGTGGCCCTGCTCGATGTACTTCTTTGCGTTATCCCAGGCCCCGCCGGCGTTCGCCATCGTGACGGCGAGGAGGAACCCGGATGCAAGCGAGCCTACGAGCAGGCCGCCGAGGGCTTCGGTGCCGAGGATGAACCCGATGGCGAGCGGCGCGGCGACGGCGAGGACACCGGGCAGGATCATCTCACGCAACGCCGAGTGGGTGGATATGGCGATGCAGGAGGTGTAGTCGGGGTCGGCAGTCCCCTCCATAAGGCCGGCGATCTCCTTGAACTGGCGCCGGACCTCGTGGACGATGCTGTATGCGGCCTTGCTGACTGCCATCATCGTGATGGAGCAGAAGAGGAAGGGAAGCATCGCACCGATCAGGAGACCGATAAAGACGTTCGGGACTGCGACATCGATGACCGAGAGGCCGACCGCCTGGGTGTAGGCGGCGAAGAGGGCGAGCGCCGTCAGTGCCGCGGAGCCGATAGCGAATCCCTTGCCGATGGCGGCGGTGGTGTTGCCGACGGCGTCCAGGGTATCGGTGATCTCACGGACTTCGGGCTTCTGGTGGGACATTTCGGCGATACCGCCGGCGTTGTCGGCGACGGGGCCGTATGCGTCGACGGAGAGGGAGATACCGAGCGTCGAGAGCATGCCGACGGCAGCGATTGCGATACCGTAGAGCCCGGCGACCTGGTAGGAGATGTAGATCGCGAGGGAGATGATCAGGACCGGCCAGACGGTGCTCTCCATCCCCTTCGCAAACCCGGTGATGATCGTGGTCGCAGCCCCGGTCTCACTCGACTTGACGATGGCGAGAGTCGGTTTCCGGTCAAAGGAGGTGTAATACTCGGTGATCAGGCCGATAGCGAACCCCGCGACAAGGCCGGCGATGGTGGCGTAGAAGACCCCGATGTACTCCGCCCCGAGGAGCGAGGTTACCAGGAAGTAGGTGGCGACGACGACCAGGACGAGCGCGGAGAGGAGGCCCTTGTTGAAGGCCAGGTGGATGGCGCTGCTCTCGGTTTTGCTGGTCCGGACGAAGAACGAGCCTATGATGGACGCAACGATACCGACCGCGGCGATGAGCAGCGGGAGGATGATCACGTTCATGACGTCGGCGTTCGGGAACTTCGTGGCTGCAACGGCGACGCCGAGGACCATCGCCGCGATGATCGAACCGACGTAGGACTCGTAGAGGTCCGCACCCATGCCGGCGACGTCGCCGACGTTGTCACCGACGTTATCGGCGATGACTGCCGGGTTCCGGGGGTCGTCCTCGGGGATGCCCGCCTCGACCTTGCCGACGAGATCGGCGCCGACGTCTGCGGCCTTGGTGAATATACCGCCGCCGACACGGGCGAAGAGGGCGATAGAACTTGCCCCGAGACCGAACCCGGTCACGATGGTGAGGACTTCAGCCTGGGTAAGCCCTGTCACGGTGCTGACGACCATGTAGGCAACCGAGAGCCCGAGAAGCCCGAGCCCGACCACGGCCATCCCCATGACCGAACCGCTCGCAAACGAGACCCGGAACGCATCCGCGATCCCTCTCCGTGCGGCGTTCGTGGTCCGGACGTTTGCGGCCGTGGCGGTGAACATGCCGATGTAGCCGGCAGTCGCCGAGAGCGCCGCGCCGAGAACGAAACAGGCTGCGGTGAGCGGGTTAATCCAGATCGCGAGGACGACAGCAAGTACGACGACGAATATTGCTATAGCGCGATACTGTCTGTTCAGGTAGACCATTGCTCCCGCATGGATGGCGGCAGCAATTTTCTGCATCAATTCGGTACCCGTGCCCTCCCGCCGGATACTCAGATACGAGTACCCTGCGAACAGGAGAGCGAGAATGGCACCCACAGGTGCCAGATACACAAGATCCATCTCTCTGCATTCCTCCGATAGAGTACCATATACAAAGGGATTCAACATTTTTAAATATGTGGAAAGCATCCGGGGAAACTTAGTGAATGTTTAACTGAAATCCATCACTTCCGGCTGGAGTGTCTGGAGATCGATGACAAACGCCCGCGCGGGGGTAGGATGGATGTTCATCTGTTTCTGAAACGATGTCTGGGATTGCCAGGTGCCGGTGTTCACCCCGAGGACGCCCCGGTAACGGGTGATGCCGCAGATGTGGACGTGCCCCGTGAGGAGGATCTCGGGGAGCGGGTCGATGACGAGCCGGTCGGTCTTCATGGCGGCGATGGGGGTCCGCATACCGTAGGGGGAGGCAAGCAGCCGGCGTTTCAGCATCTCATCCATGATCTCGCCGGGCCGCTCGTAACTCGCTCCGGGGATGAGCCCGATCATGTCGTCGAACGACCGTCCATGGTACATCAGGACCCGGACACCCTGGAGGTTTAACAGGCAGGGGTTCTCGACAAGGGTGCAGTTTGCCGGGAAGTTCCTGGTGAACTCCGGCGGGATCGCCGGCTGCGGCTCGGCCATCCTGACGACATCGTGGTTTCCCGGGGCGGCAACGATCCGGACCCTTGACGGGAGGTCCCGGAGCATCCCGGCAAAGACGTCGTACTGCTCGTATATGTTCCTGATCGTCAGTTCGTCCTCCTGGCCGGGATAGATGCCGATACCGTCGACGAGGTCGCCCGCGATCAGGAGGTAGCCGGCGTCTGAGTCCTGGAGCCAGTCGGCGAACCGGTTCCATTCTTCTTCGAGGAAGGTGTTGCTCCCGACATGGACGTCGGAGATCAGGACCGCCTTCCCCGGCCGGTCGCTCTTGAACGGGGCGTGATTGATGGGGACGTCCGGGCGGGAGAACTGCTCGGCGAAGAAGAGTCCCCCATCGTTTGAGAGTTTTCCCTTGACCCCGAGCACCTCGTCGGGGAGGATCCGTTCCGCCTCCACAAAGGCATCGTCCCTTCCCTTATTGAAGAGCACCCGGATGGCCCCGGTGGGGTCCTCCACCTCGACGAGCCGGTGCCCTTTGGCGGTTGTCCGGACATCGGCCACCATACCGATGATGTTGCACTCCTCGTCGCGGTAGCGGTGGGGAGACTTGACCAGCGCCTCTATGGGCATCGCGGTCATCCGGCCCCTGATCATCGAGGAGAGGCTGTTGTAGCGGTCCCGGAAGTAGTGGACGGCGTCCTCGTGGCCCGTGACGCTCCCCGTGGTCCCGGCGCTCCCCATGATCACCTCAAGTTCCGGGTCGGCAAGGAAACGAGTCCCGTCCCGGACTTTCTTCAGCCCTGGGATATGCTCTGCGGATACGACCAGGGTGCCGTCAGGAACCCCCGCAGCGATCCGGTCGATGAGCGTTGGATCGTTCTGCTCCTGGATGTAACTCACCACGTCGGGATGGACCTGGTGCTTCAGCGCAAGGAACCGGCGTACGATCTCCCCTTCGGCGAGCATGGACCCATGTTATTCTCCCCGGGGTCATATGGGTTTATCTTTTTTCCGCTCGGTCCCCGGAGAACCTATGTATATGAAGGAATAGCATTCTCTTTGGAACACATGTCGGATGTTACCTGGTTGCAGCGTGCAGCATCGGCCCTCGCGGCGTTCCGGGAGAGCGACCACCGGGTCGTTTCCCTGGCCCGGGACCTCCTCTGGGTTGTCGCGGTCGTGGGCGGTATCGCCCTCGCCCTCTACCTCGTCGCCGGCACCTGGCCGGCGGTGGTCACGATAGAGTCGGAGAGCATGGTCCCCCACATGAATGTCGGCGACCTGGTGCTCGTCGTCGATGAAGACCGGTTCGGCGAGCTCGCGACCTGGGCCGAGGGACAGCGGACCGGGCACCAGTCCTTCGGGGATTACGGCGACGTGATCATCTATCGCCCGAACGGCGCCGATTCGGTCCACCCGATCATTCACCGGGCAATGACCTACGTCGATACCGCCGCCGTGGAGCAGTCAGGGCTCGGGAAGTACTACACCGACCCGCATGGCGGCTACATCACCAAAGGGGACAACAACCCGTCTATCGACCAGGGGAACCTCCGGATAGCGGGCGTCGGCCTGGTCGAGCCGGTCGAGAAGGAGTGGATCGTCGGAAAAGCCCTCATCGCGGTGCCGCTCATCGGCTACCTGCCCCTGCACCTCGCCGAGTTCGCCGTCGTCGTCATCGTCGTCATCCTCATCCACGATTTCATCCTTGCGCGGCATAAAGAGAAAAAGGAATAAGTCCCGGACTGCAATAGAGTGTTTACGATGCCGCATTTACTGCATGACCTGCTCGATGACACGCTCGCCGGTCACCGGCTCACGGAGGAGGAGGCCGTCCGCCTCCTCGCGACCCGCGGCCGGGACGTCTGGGATATCGCCGCCGCCGCGGACGAACTCCGGGAACGGAAAGTCGGTGATGCCGTCACCTACGTCCGGAACCAGAACGTTCACGTCACCAACATCTGCAAGAACCTCTGCGGGTTCTGCGGATTTGGGCGGCGGGCTGATGACCCCGAGGCGTTCCGTGACGATCTCGCGACAGTGCGGGAGAAGGCCCGGACGGCGGTGGCACGCAACGTCACCGAGATCTGCCTCCTCTCGGGGGTGCACCCGGACTACACGCTCGACTCCTACACCGACCTCATCTCCTCTGTGCGGGAGGTCGCGCCCGGGGTGGATATCCACACCGCAAGCCCGGACGAGATTGCCTGGGCCGCAAAGCAGAGCGGCGTCTCGACCGCCGCGGTCATAGAACGGCTCCGTGAGGCGGGTCTCGGGACCCTGCAGGGGACGGCGGCCGAGATCCTGGTGGACAGCGTCCGCGCGGTGATCTGCCCAAGGAAATGCGATACGGCGACCTGGGTCCGGGTCATCCGGGAGGCGCACGAACTCGGGATCCGCTCGACGGCGACGATCCTGTACGGCTCCTGCGAGAGCGAGGCAGACCGGGCCCGGCACCTCGGCGTTCTCCGGGAGATCCAGGACGATACCGGGGGGTTCACCGAGTTCGTCCCTCTCTCCTTCATTCACGAGAAGACCGCCCTCTACCGGGCCGGGCTCGCGCGTGCGGGGGCGACCGGCAGGGAGGATATCCTGATGGTCGCGGTCGCCCGGCTCTTCCTCGACAACTTCGATCACATCCAGGTCTCCTGGGGAAAGGTGGGGATGAAGATGGCAGAGGTGGCGCTTCTTTCAGGCGCAGACGACCTCGGAGGGACGATGTTCTGCGACGACGTCTCGGTCGACGCCGGCGGTGAGGGTGCCGATTACCTGGACCCGGGCGATATGCAGCGGATCGCGAGTGATCTCGGCCGGGCGCTCCGGCAGCGAACGACGACCTACGAGATGGTGTGAGGCCGGCCGGGAGAGCTCGCTCACATCCTGTTTAAGGCCTCTCGCCCCGGCATCCCGATCTCGATGCGGCGCTGTATCGCCGGGAGGTTTATCGCCTTCACCTCGGCGTCCAGCAGGTCATCAAGGTTCTCCAGGGTGGACTCTTCCGAGACACCCACGATCGCTGCAGGAACCCCGTTATTTGCCAGTGCCTCGATATCGAATCCGGTGGTCCCGATCATCCCCTCATCGGTCACCCAGGCCATCAGGCTGGTCTCTCCGACCGGGACGACGTATCCGAATGCGTCCTTGTAGCTGAGCCTTGTGCGCTGGTGACATAGGATCTGCTGAGCCATGGCTCCCGAGATGTCTCCCGGACTGATAAGTGTATGCCCTCCGCCGGAAGCACACCCGAATGTTCTTGAGCTGACCGCGCCAAATGAGGTTATCCTGCAAAGACGGTTGAGATGTATGACGCCACCACTGCGACAGTTGCTTGACGATGCGCTTGCCGGTTACCGGCTCACGGAAGAGGAGGCGGTGCGGCTGATGAAGACCCGGGACCGGGGCGTCTGGGATATCACCGCCGCCGCGGATGAACTCCGGGAGAAGAAAGTCGGTGATGCCGTCACCTATGTCCGGAACCAGAACATCAACGTGACCAACCTCTGCGTGAACGCCTGTGGGTTCTGCGGGTTCTCCCGAAAACCGGGTGACGCTGATGCATTTCTCCATGATGAAGCCGTCGTGCGGGAGAAGGCCCGGATGGCGCGTGAGCGGAACGTGACTGAGGTCTGCACGGTGAGCGGCCTCCACCCGGATTTTGACGCGCAATCCTACGTCGATATCATATCCTGGATCCGGGACGAGGCTCCCGGGGTTCATATCCACGCGAGCAACCCGATGGAGGTGGCCTATGCCGCAAAGAAGAGTGATCTCTCCACCCGGGAGGTGCTGGAGCGGATGCAGGCGGCGGGGCTAACGACCCTCTGCGGGACGGCGGCCGAGATCCTGGTGGACAGCATCCGTGCGGTGATCTGCCCGAACAAATGCGATACGGCGACCTGGGTCCGGGTCATCCGGGAGGCGCACGGACTCGGGATCCGCTCGACGGCGACGATCCTGTACGGCTCCTGCGAGAGCGAAGCGGACCGGGCCCGGCACCTCGGCGTTCTCCGGGAGATCCAGGACGAGACCCGCGGGTTCACCGAGTTCGTGCCCCTCTCGTTTGTCCATAAAAACACCCCTCTCTACCGGGCGGGGCTCGCCCGGCCCGGGGCGACCGGCAGAGAGGATATTCTGATGTTTGCTACATCGAGGCTCTTCCTCGACAACTTCGACCACGTCCAGGCCTCCTGGGTGAAGTTGGGAACAAAGATGGCCCAGATGGCGCTTCTTTCGGGTGCAGACGACCTCGGGGGAACGCTCTTTGAGGAGAGCATATCCAGGGAGGCGGGCGCCCGGGACACCGATTACCTGGACCCAGGCGAGATGCGGCGGATGGCCGGAGACCTCGGGCGGACGCTCCGGCAACGGACGACAACTTACGACCTCCTTCCGGGCTGATCTCCGGGGATGGCCGGGCTGCTTCGGCCCGGCCCCAAAAATTATGCCCGGAAAATTATATATCCACAAATGGAGTATGGCTCCTCAACGCCGGCCTGATGCCGGCGATTGGAGGGAGAAAGACATGGTAGATGGTCTTATAGGCCTTGCAATCCTCTTCTTCGTACTGGCACTTGTCTTTGCCTTGCTCGGAGCACGGGG
>JALNXI010000327.1 GCA_023230425.1 Methanoculleus sp.
GCCAGACGATTTTGTTGAATCTAAATTTGGTTGAGCGTTCAACGCTAATGAAAACACAAAAAGAAACGGAACCAACAAAAACCAGTATGCTGCTAAGGGGATTCGAACCCCTGTCGTAGGAGTGAGAGTCCTACATGATTGGCCGGTCTACACTATAGCAGCGCATGCACACCATTGTGCTCTAAATTATTAGATCTCATTTTACTTAAACCTATTCCAGGCCGTCCTCTCTCCGCTCCTGCTGGGAACCGGCTAATTGGAGCCTGATCCGGGCTCGGATCTCCTCTCCGCTCCACGATTTCCATCACAGACACCAATAAGTAGCTTCCCAGCATACGTGTACCGGCAGCAATGAGCAGTGTCGAAGAGCAGATACGGGAACTTGAGGACGAGCTCAAAAACACCCCGTACAACAAGGCGACCTCCAAGCATATCGGCCGCCTCAAGGCGAAACTCGCGAAGATCCGTGACGACGCAGTAACCCGGGCCATGGCCTCCTCCGGAGGGGGTGAAGGGTACTCCGTAAAGAAGTCGGGAGACGCCACTGTTGTTCTGGTCGGCTTCCCGTCCGTTGGAAAAAGCACGCTGCTCAACCAGCTCACCGGCACTAACCTGAGTGAGACGGCGGCCTATGCCTTCACGACCGTCTCCGTGATCCCGGGCTCGATGGAGCACCGGGGTGCAAAGATCCAGATTCTGGATATCCCCGGCCTGATCGCCGGTGCTGCCATGGGCAAAGGGCGCGGAAAAGAGGTGATCGCCGTCGTGCGGAGCGCCGACCTGATCCTCATCCTGCTCGATGTCTTCAACGAGAGGCATGCGGAGGTCCTCCTCCGCGAGCTCCACGACGCCGGTATCCGGATCAACCGACTAAAACCCGACATCACCATAAAAAAGACCGCAAACGGGGGTGTCAGGCTGAACACCGTCGGCGCCACCGATCTTGATATCGAGGATGTCCGCTCAATCCTCGCTGAGAGCAAGATCGTCAACGCCGATGTCCTGCTCCGTGGCGGAGCAGATCAGGACGACCTCATCGACGCCATGATCGGCAACCGGGTCTACGTCCCTGCGTTCATCGCGGTCAACAAGGTCGATCTGGTGAGCGAGAATACAAGGGCAGAGATCGAGGATGAGTTGACCGGGCGGTTTGGCGAGCCGCCCATCATGATATCGGCGCACAGCGGGTACCATGTTGAAGACCTCAAAGACGCCATATTCGAAAACCTGGAGTTCATGCGGGTCTATTTAAAGCCCCTCGGCGGCCCTGCGGATATGGACGAGCCGCTGATCATACGGAGCCCCGCCACGGTCGAGGATGTCTGCAACCGCCTTCACCGGGAATTCGCGGACAAGTTCCGGTACGCAAAAGTCTGGGGCGAATCAGCCAAGCATGACGCACAGCGTGTCGGAATAACCCACACGCTCGCGGACGGGGACGTCCTCTCCATCGTCACCCGCCGCTGATCACTTTTTCAAGGACCGGGAGAGGAGCATCGGTCTTTATGGCCGTTCCGGAGTAGTGCGCGCGGCTTGCCCGGTAGCCGAGGGCCGAGAGGTGCTCAATGACGGTCCCGATGCTGCCGGGGGAGACCCGCAACGATTTTGCGATGACGTGGTAGTCGTAGTGGCTCGATGTCTCCAGTTCCAGGCGACAGGTCTCAAGCAGCCGCGCGATCCGTGAGCCCGTCCCGGCCGTGACCGCGGTGAGCGCCTCCTGCATCTCCAGAAGTGTGCGGTCGTCGTTGATGCCCCCTGTCCAGAGGGGGCCGACCGGCACGAGGTCCGCGCCGCAGAGTGCGCACTCCTCCGGTTCGGGGAGCATCCCCGCCTGCTCTGAGCGGTAAAAGCAGTGCGGGCACTGCATCACGTAGCCGAGCCGCGCAAGCGTCCGGTCGGCCGCCGCCGCCCCGTCCCGGAGCCTGAGGTGCAGGCGGTGAAAGTGCTCGTGCGCGTAGCAGAAGAGGGGTTCGACGCCCCGGTCATACTTGATCACCTCGCGCACAACAAACCCGAGAAGCGTCCGGAGGCCGACCTCGGCGTGGTATTCGGTGTTTCGGGGACGGGAGAAGTAGCGGCGCATACCGGCTTTCAGGTGCGCTCCACAGAGGGGCGCGGTGTCGGTGGCGGTGACGAAGAGATAGGGCCCGGCGCTCCGGGCCGCAGAATCGACGAACGGTGCCGGTGTCCCGAATGGGTCGAGGTCGACAGCATCGAACTTTCTGCTGCTCATAAGAGCGTTCGCGTCCTCCCTGGTGACCTCGGCGGTGAGGCCCAGCGCCTCCACGTTCTGCCGGATCAGGTTGATCGCCGTTGCGCTACGGTCGTTGATCGTCACCGGTATACCGACTTCATGTGCCACCCGGAGTCCCCGGACACCGGACGCCCCCATAGCGTCAAGGTAACTTCCCGGCCGCAGGACAGAGAGCAGGAGGACGGTAGCGTCCCGGTTCAACTCCATGCGCGAGTTGTAAAAGACCGGGCCGCTTCCCGGCGGGAACTGGAGGTGAGGATCCTGCCTCGGCACAAAAAACCGGGTCTTTCCTTCAGTAACCTCAACAACGTCCATGCTTCTGGAAAAGGTGGATGCTCGATACCCTTATACCTTCTCATGAGTAATACTCTTACTCCGATGTATGGGCTTGTGGCCTAGCCCGGACATGGCGTCAGCCTCCTAAGCTGAATGTCGGGGGTTCGAATCCCCCCAAGCCCGTTGTTTTTCGAATACCGCCTTCCGGCGGACCCTCTGGTTATTTATCTTCCGCCCGAGAACCTTTCCCTTCGAGAATGAGCGCCTCCGCCTTCGTCAGGATTACCCGCCCGCATAACGCCGTCGTTGCCGGCCTTACCGCGCTCCTCGGGTACCTCATCGCCACAGGAACCCTCACGCCGCCGTCACTCCTGCTTGCCGTGGTCGTCGTGCTCATCACCGCCGGCGGGAACGTAATAAACGACATCTAGGACGTCGAGATCGACCGGATCAACCGGCCGGAC
>JALNXI010000328.1 GCA_023230425.1 Methanoculleus sp.
GACGAGATCGACGGCACTGTTGTGCTGGTAAGCCCGCTCGCGAAAGACTACCTGGAGAACATGCGACACGTGGCCTCAGTATTCGCGGGGAGCGGCAGGTCATGAGCGCTCCCGTGATCGATGTCGATGATGTCTGGGTCAGGCTGCGGGGCCAGACCGTGCTCGAGGGCGTGAGCCTCGCCATCTATCCGGACGATTTTTACGCGATCATCGGGCCGAACGGCGGCGGGAAGACGACGCTCCTCCGGGTTATCCTGGGGCTCCTCGCCCCCGCCGCGGGCGAGGTCCGGATCCTCGGCAGCACGGAGGCGGCGATGCGAAAGAATCTCGGCTACGTCCCCCAGTTCCGGACGTTCGACTTCGAGTATCCCATCACCGTGCGGGAGATGGTCCTCTCCGGCCGTCTCGGCCACATCACCCGCCGGCCGCGGCGCTACGATGCCGAAGACTACGCCCGGGCCGAAGAAGCGCTCGAGACGATGCGCATCGCCGATCTCGCCGACCGGCAGATCCGGGACCTCTCGGGTGGGGAGCAGCAGCGGGCGATCATCGCCCGGGCGCTCGTCGGCGACCCGAAGGTGCTCCTCCTCGACGAGCCGACGGTCTACGTGGACGCCCCGACGGAGGCGCAGTTCTACGGGATCCTGGACCGGCTCCGCGACCGTATGGCGATCGTCCTCGTGACCCACGATATCGGGGTGCTCCCGGATCATGTGACCCGGGTCGCCTGCTTAAACAGGCATCTCTATACGCACGACACGAACGAGATCACGCCGGATATGCTCGAGGCCGTATACCACTGCCCGGTGGATCTCATCGCCCACGGCGTTCCGCACCGGGTCTTCCCGGAGCATTCCCGGGATGATGACGATGTTTGAGGTGCTCGGGTTTGAGTTCTTCAGGAACGCGCTCGTCGCCGGGGCGCTTGCGAGCGTCGCCTGCGGTATCATCGGCACCTACGTCGTAGTGCGGCGGATGGTCTCGGTCAGCGGCGGCATATCCCACGCGGCCTTCGGCGGGATCGGTCTCGGCTACTTCCTCGGGATCGACCCGCTCATCGGGGCCGCCGGGTTCACCGTGGCAACAGCGCTCGGGATGGGCGCGCTCCAGCTCCGGGCCAAACAGCAGATGGATACGCTCATCGGCGCTGTCTGGGCGGCCGGTATGGCAATAGGGATTCTCTTCGTCTACCTGACGCCGGGGTTTGCTCCCGACCTCTTCTCCTACCTCTTCGGGAACATCCTCCTCGTGCCGCGGGGGGACATCCTGCTGATGGCGGTCCTCGTCGTCATCATTGTCGCCGTCGTAGCCTTCCTCTACCGGGAACTCCAGGCGGTCACCTTCGACCCGGACTACGCGACGGTCATGAACCTGCCGGTCGAGCGGCTCTCGCTCCTCCTGCTTGTGCTGATTGCGCTCACGGTGGTGATGCTGATCCGGGTGGTGGGGATCATCCTCGTGATCGCGCTCCTCACGCTCCCGGCGGCGATCAGCCGCCTCTACACCACCCGTATCTGGAGCATGATGCTTGGCGCCGTCGCCCTCGGCATCATCTTCACCGTAGCGGGGATATGGCTCTCCTACCTCGCGAACGTCCCGTCAGGGGCGACGATCATCCTCGTGAGCACGCTCGTGTACGCGGGCGCTCTCGGTGTCGAACGCCTCCGGCAGGGGGATTAACGGGACAAACCGGTGCGCTTATGCCGGCGTACGCAAGAGGTGAGTGAGCACATGGATCCGATCATCAAAGAGGGATACAACCGGCTCCTCGAGACCCTCGGGGACCTGCAGGCGAAGAAGGAAGACTCAGCCTCGGAGCTTCGGGGGAATGCAGGAGCCCTTCTTGCGCGGATGGCCGCCGATACGGCGCCGGTCGTGGAGAGGATCGGCCTCGAGATGCTCCGGCGCGCAAAGAGAGAGGCATCGGGGGAACTCTACGAGCAGGAATACTACGACAAGAAGATGATCGTCCTCGGGAAGGGCGAGCCGCTCCCGTACCGCCCGGATGACCCGGGCAAGCCCGTCGATACCCAGATATGCGTCCTCGGAGAAGACGGGAACTTCTACGAAGTGATGTACACCAACACCGATATCCGGATCGACTCCTACCTCGCCCCCATGACGCCGGAGGAGGCGTTCGATATCTACGGCTACGACCTCGTCTTCATGCTCTACCGGGCGCTGTACGAGTATGCGGAGAAGGAGGAGGAACTGACGGCCGCGCTCGCGCGGACGATCGAGTACCTCGCATCCTGAAAACCTGTTTTTTGTTGAGTTATTCCCGGATATGAGGGTCCGCCGGTCGCGCAGGGAACGCGTCACGGTCGGTGCCGCGAGCGCCCTCCCGTACCTCCGTCCCCTCACCGATGCTCAAAGAGCGGGAACATCGGCTCAGTGGGGTCGTGCCCGGCCCCAAGCGCCGTGAGCGGGTACGAACGCATAAACTCCTGGCCGTCGGTGTTCTCGTACGTGACGACAGCTTTTGCCTCAGAGACCATGGACACAAGACCAAAGCCGGATTCCTCATCCGGTTCGAGCGAGGCGAGATCGAACTCGATGTCGAGCGGGACAAGGGCGACATGAATCTTCTGTGCCCGGGCAGTGCCCGTATTGGTGACGAGGATCTCCCGGGCATCTTCCGAGAGCTCTGCAGTGATGAGCGGGTAATTGGCAGTTTCTCCCATGATACGGAAGCTCATCAGGAGAACGAGCACAAAGACCAGCGCTATGAGGGCGAAGAAGACGTCGATGAAGAGCAGCCCGAGCGTAATGAGGCCGCCTATCATCAAGATGATCTTCTGGTTCTTTTCCATGCTAGATGGGTTGGTTCGCCGGGGAATATAAGAATAGGTTTTCGATGGGGCGGCAAGAACCCGGTCCGGGCGTTCTGCCCCACGGGGGTTGCCTGCACTCAACCCTGGAGAAGGGCAACATGACCATATACCGTCATGGCGAAATGTACAGAGAGAGTATGCTTGAGTTGAAGTTCG
>JALNXI010000329.1 GCA_023230425.1 Methanoculleus sp.
GCCACGAACCGGGTGGTGCTGCGCAACTTCGAAGGGGTGATCACCACCTACCGGGAGCCAGACTCTTACGAGCCGGTCTGGTGCGACCGCAAGTGCGCGACCTGCGGGCAGTACCTGAGGCTCGAGGGCGCGGACGAGTCCAGAGCGGTCGGGATCGTCAAACTCCTCTCGGGCGAGGACCCGACGACCGCGCTCGTCCCGGAGCACACGGAGCGGTTCGAGCGGAGAAATGACAACTGATACCATTGCGACCATCGGGCACACCCTCGTCCAGCATGGTCAACTGAGCGACCGCATCTATGTGATGCACCTCTCACCCGCCGACCTCCCCGGAATCCTCGACGACCTTGATGGGCTCGCACAGCGCGAGGACTACTCGAAGATATTTGCAAAAGTGCCCGCCTCCGCCCTCTCGCTCTTCATCGCCCGGGGCTACATTGTCGAGGCACGGGTTCCCCGGTTCTTCCGGGGCAGGGAGGACGGGTGTTTCGCGGCGAAGTTCTTTGATGTGGAACGGCGGCGGGAAAAAGCCGATAGCGCCGCGGTCCTCGGGGCCGTCCGGGCGAAGGGCGGTGAACGCCGGCCGGTCGCCCTGCCGCCGGGCTGGACATATTCCATGGCAACGGAGGACGACGTCGACGACCTTGCCGCGCTCTACCGAGAGATCTTTGCGACCTATCCGTTCCCCATCGGCGACCCCGGCTACCTGCGGGAGACGATGGCCGGGGACTACCGCTACTTCATCGTCCGCGCCGCCGATGGGCGGATTGCGGCGGCCTCCTCGGCGGAAATCTACCGGCAGGACGAGAACGTCGAGATGACCGACTTCGCCGTCCACCCGGATTTCCGGGGCCGGAACCTCTCGGCCTTGCTCCTCTCCCGGATGGAGGAGGAGATGCGGGCGGCCGGGATGAAGACCGCCTTCACCATCGCCCGGGCGCTCTCGTATTCGATCAACATCACGTTCGCCCGGGCGGGGTATGCGTGGGCCGGGACCCTCGTCAACAACACCAACATCTGCGGCGGTTTCGAGAGCATGAATGTCTGGTACCGGGCGCTGGACGGGTAAAAAAGAGTATCCCGGTGTTTACGCGGAATCCTTCCGCTCCGCGTCCTTCTTTTTGTACCCTTCGAGGAGGATCGTCGTCAGGTTCTTCACGGGCGTGTCCGTGCAGTCGGCGATATGGAACTCACAGAACGGGCAGACCGTCACCACCACATCCGCACCGGTCGCCTTGATGCACTCATCGCGCTTTGCACCGAGCGCCTTTGCCTCCTCAGGCACCCCCGACCGGACACCGCCGCCGGCGCCGCAGCACTGCGTCGGCATCTCGACGAACTCCCTGACCCCCAGGCGGAGAAGTGTGCGCGGCTCCTCGCTGATCCCCTGACCCCGGAGGAGGTGACAGGGGTCGTGGTAGGTCGCCGTGATATCGAGCTTCGCCGGGAGCTCGATCCCGTACTCCGTCAGGATCTCGGTGACGTCTTTGACCACGAACGGCGTCTCGTAATCGTTCTTCAGCGTCGCCCCGCACCCGGCGCAGATCGTCATCACGGTCTTGATCCCCCGGCGGGCGAAGGCCTCGATGTTCTTCTGCTTCAGGTCGGCGACATACGATGTCTGCCCCGTCCGGATCAGCGGCGAGCCGCAGCAGACCTGATCGTGGGGGACGATCACCCGGATGCCGTTGCGCTTCATGACCTCCATCGCGTCGAGCGCCGTCTGCGGCACCCGGCCGTTGAACATGCACCCGACGAAGAACCCCACCTCGCCGCGGACGGGGCCGATGGGCTCGATCACCTCGGGCACCTGTTCGAGGAACGTGGCTTTTGTCCGCTCGACACTCCGTCCCGTCTCCTGCACCATCTTCGCCACCTCCTGGTGGCGGGGGAGGGTCAGCCCGCGGCGGTTTGCCAGTTCCCGGAGCTTCTCAATGGCCTTGCCCGGGACATCGATCTCCTTCGGGCAGACCTCCAGGCACCGCTTGCAGGTCGTGCAGTAAAAGAGCCCTTTCTCGATGGCATCGGTGATCCGGTCCCCTGAGTCGCGGGGGTCGAGGGCGAGGCGCATCTCCTGCCGGAGCACCGTCGGGCCGGCGAAGTCCGTCACCTGGAGCGCAGGACAGGCAGATACACAGGAGAGGCACTCGATACAGTCCCGGAGCGGCTTGATCGCCTCGATCTCCTCCAGGGTCGGGAGTCCTGCATCCAGAGCCGGGCATATCCGGGCGATCTTTGCGATGACCGGGCTCATATCCACCGTCAGGTCCTTCAAGACCGGGAGGTCCAGCGGCTCGATCGTCATACCATCGCGAGCCTCCTCCATGCAGGCAAGGCCGGGCGTCCCGTCCACCCGGACGGCGCAGCTCCCGCACTGCCCTGACCCGCAGCAGTAACGGTAGGCGAGCGTTGGGTCGTGCTCGTCGTGGACCGCGTGGAGAGCGTGGAGCACCCGGGCGCCCTCGTTGACCCGGACTGTATATTCCTCGAAGCGGCGCTCGTCGTCGACGGCGGGGTCGTAGCGGGAGACCCGGAGGGTGATCTCTTTCATGCCGGCACCTCCCGCCGCTCGATCCCTTCCCGGGAGATCGAGACGTAGGTGTGGCAGAACGGCGACGTCGCCGGATCTGTCTTCTCCGCATCCCGCCGGACGTGGGCCCCCCGGTTCTCGGGCCGGAGCAGGGCGCATCTCACGATCAGGGATGCCGTGGTGCACATGTTCCGGACCGTGCAACACTCGAGAAGGTTCGCGGTCGAGGCGGCGCAGAGCCGCTGGTCGGCGAGCCCGCGGATATGCGCAAGCGCCGTCCGGAGATCGGGGGCGTTCCGGAAAATTCCTGCCTGGTTCCACATCGTGAGTTTCAGGTCCTTTCGGACCGTTGCGGGGCTCACGGTCCCCTCCAGGAAAGCATCGAGCATATGGATCTTCTCGTCAATTTGGGAGGCATCGACCTGACCGTTCCTCTCCGGCGACTTCCCGGCGA
>JALNXI010000330.1 GCA_023230425.1 Methanoculleus sp.
AGGCGCTTTTAGACGAGCGTTACAGGGTACGGCTGGGTGCGGCGGAGGTCCTCGGGAGAGTCGGATGGGCGCCGGAGACCGAGGGCGAGACTGTCCGCTACCTGATTGCAAAGGAGCAGTGGGCCTCGGTTGCCGAGCTCGGGGCCGGTGCTGTGGAACCGCTGATCCTGACGCTCAACGACCCCGACAGTGCGATTCAGATGGGTGCGGCACGGGCGCTCGGCATGATCGGGGCGCCTGCAGTCACGAGGCTGATTGGCGAACTCCGCATCGAGCAGAACGGCGGGCAGAGAAAGGCGGTCGAGGCGCTCAAGATGATCGGGGAGCCGGCGGTAATACCGCTCATCGACGCTCTCCAGGACCGCGACTGGCACATCCGACTGGGAGCGGCACGGGCGCTCTCCGGTATCGGGGATCCCGCCGTCGAACCACTGGTCCGGGCTCTCCGCGCCGCCCCCCCGGCGGTCCAGATGGGAGCGGCCGCAACGCTCGGCAAGATCGGGAACCCGGGCGCAATCGAGCCGCTTATCAATGCGCTCCTGCAGGAGGACTGGCGCCTGGGGCGTGTGGTGGTGCGGGCGCTTGGCATGATGGGCGGTGTGGCGGTCAGGCCGCTCCTGCGCGTTCTGCGGGAAGGGAACGATACGGCCCGGAAGGGTGCGGTGACGGCCCTTGTGCTGATCGGGGAGCCGGCGGTTCGGCTTCTCCCCGATGCGCTCACCGACGGGCATTTCCGCGTCCGTGCCGGGGTTGCCGACGCCCTCGACCGTCTGGGCTGGTCGCCCGGACCGGGGGAAGAGACGGCTCTCTACCTGATCGCGAAGGAACGATGGGGTGATCTCACCCGGATGGGCCCGCTTGCGGTCGAGCCGCTGGTCGCGGTCTTGAACGACCACGATGACAGCATCCGGCGGCGGGCGACAAAGGTCCTCGGCGAGGTGCGCGATCCGCGCGCGGTCCCGGCGCTGATGGCCCTCCTCCACGACGACTACTACAGCATCCGGCGGGAGGCGGCGGCGGCGCTCGTCACCATAGGAACCCCGGCGATGGATCCGGTCGTATCCGCACTCGGCGACCCGGACGGCGACGTCCGGAAACGTGCGGCGGATGTGCTGGCCGTGATCGGGGATGCACGGGCGGTCGAGCCCTTGGGGGCCATCTTCGACGACGAGGACTGGTATGCCCGGAGGGCCGCCGAGGACGCGGTGGCAAGGATCCGGGAGCGGGCCGACGGGGAAGGGCCGGGGAAGGACGCATAGACCGTCTCCACCGGTTCACATTAACCCGGCTTATGCGTCCACGTCAATTCCCGAGATGTACGCCACGCCCAGTTTCGCCCGCCGGATCCGGGTGCTGTCCTTGAGGTGCCGCATATCGGCGAACTCGCCCTCGGTCACGATCTTTTCAATCTGCCGCGAAAGATCGAGCGATGCATCCCACGGGATCCCCCGGAAGACGACGCCGTGATTGTGGAGTTGCAGTTGCTGTGTTTTTTGACGGTTCTCGTCGGTGAGGGCTGACAGGCGCTCGTCGTTGCAGGCCGAATAGTCTACCCCGAACCCGAAACTGACCATCGTGTCGCCGTGGTACTTCGGCCCATCGTCCTCTTCGAGCCATTCCTTTATGTTCGCTTCAGCATTGATGGGATGACCGTTTTTTGGGGATGATGCGGCAATAGGTGACTTCTTCACCCCCAGACTCCGGACCCCATCGACAACGGCCCACATGGCGATGGCGACGATGCCGGCAAAATCGCGTTTCTGTTCCCGGGCAAGGTCGAAGATCGTGCGATATACGTCAGAGAGCGTGATGCTGCCGGCATCGCCGGCGTTGATGGTGACGATCTCGTGGAACGGCCCGTCAAGCGCGACATTGTACCCGGCGTAGACGTAGAGTTCCCCGGTGCCTTTCGCCGGCGTGAAGAAGTCTGGTGTAGCGTTCCCATCGGTGGGCAGCCAGACCACTGAACCGTGAAGCGTGATCATCTCCCCAAGGAGCGGGAGCACGTCCGCCACACTCTCCCCGAGCGCGCCGATGCCGAGCGAGTACTGAAGGGCCGAGAACGGTATTGCATGGATGTCCTCCTCCGTCAGGCGGGCGTAGAGCATCTTATTCAGGCTGCCGCTGACGCGGAGCGACGACCCCTTCTTCGAGACCGGCTCAACGGTGTAGGCAACGCCGTCTTTGACGACCGGGGTCCGGGCCAGCTCGCTGATGACCGAGAGGCTGTCCTGCGGCCTTCTGCAGGCAGCGACGGCCTCATCGACCCCGGAGTAGATGGAGAGTATCGGTGTCACCCCGGCCATGTCGAGGACGTTTCTGGGGTACTCCTGCATTCCGGCAAGGGCCAGAATGCCGCTGCGCTCTTTCAACTGTTTTTTTACGGCGATGAAAACCCGGATGCCCGCGCTGCTCAGGTAGCTCAACCCTGCAAGGTCGAAGACGACCGACCGGTCGTCGTCCTGCAGCGACGCCTGCACGGCATCGGAGAGCTGTCCTGCGCCGTACCCGTCAAGCCTTCCCTGAATGACGAACGTAAGAATCCCGTCTCTTCTCTCGGTCTGCAATTCCATATGTATCCTGGTACAGCTATCGGGCTGCTGACGGTTAATTTTTCTCAAATCCGCTTTGTAGCCGGGGTGTCGTGCCATGGCAGGCTTCATTGGGCGCACAAACTTCGCAACCATTATCTCTGCAGTTATGTGATCCTCCTATGATCCACCGTGAAGCCCAGCAGAGCCTTAGTAATCATAATAATTTTTTCCATCACAATTTTTTCTGTTGTCTCTGCAGGCTGTACCGGGACCGGTCAGCAATCGCCGGAATCACCTCTGCTCACTACGGTTGCCGCACCTGCCCGTGACTGCCCGGCACTCGTGTTTACTGACCGGGAATTTGCTTTCGAGCTCCAGCGGACACTTGGCGCCTCGTATTCGGGCGAGGCCGATATCGGCGAGTGCCTTGCCACTGCATCCAGGATCAA
>JALNXI010000331.1 GCA_023230425.1 Methanoculleus sp.
GGAGCTCGCGGAATGGCTGAAGGGGAGGAAGGGAGAGGAAGCGGACCTCACGACCTACCGGCTCGCCCGCTCGCTCGACGCCCAGAAGGATGTGGGGATACCCACCGCCGGCGGCGTCTTCTACGGGGAGCGGTGGCGGGGAGCCTTCTCCGGCATGGCGGACGGGGTGCTCGTCGACGAGCCGGGGATCGAGCCCTCCGCCGTGGCCGCGGATGCACACAACATCTGCGCGAGGCGGAAGGGGGCCTGGTTCTCCCTCCCGGCCCCCCACATGCTCGGGTTCCGGGACGCCTACATGGGCGACGAGGAGGAGTTCCGGGAGATGGTCGTGACCTCGTATGCCCGGCTCGCGCGGGAGATGCGCGACCAGGGCGTGCAGGGGCACGTTTTGATCGCTGATCTGACGGATGCGCTTGAGTTCGAGAGGCTTGCCGGCCGGAAGGTTCTCTTCTTTCCCCGGAACCCGGCGAGGTTCGACCTGGAACTCCTGCTCGAGTACCAGGGTGACCTCATCCTCCCGGCGAAAGACCTCGCCCGGGCAGTGGACCTGATGGAGCGGTTCCGCGTCCGGAAGTTGATTTTGCTCGCCCCGGAGGCGGAGGATCTTGCGGCCGCCGCCGCGCTCGTCGATCCGGATATGCTCGAGGTCGGCGGCTACTGCGTGGACGGCTGCCCGGACTACTGGAAGCGCCTGGTCGACCGGGCGTTCATCGCGCGATAGACTCCGCCGCTTCCGCAAGGCGGCGGTAGTGGCGGTTCCGCTTTATGAGCCAGAAGAGGAGGCGGTCGAGGAGGCTGAACGTAAACGTGCCCCCCGATGCGTGGGGGTGGCCGCCGCCGGAGAACTCCCGGGCGATGAGGTGGCTGATCGGGGGGACGGAGCGGATGGAGATGCGGCCGTTTCCGGAGACGACCACCTCGATATCGGTGCCGAGTTCGTCGCGGATGGCGTGGGCGGTCTCGCTCGGGTAGCCGTAAAGGGGGGCAAACGCAATCCGATAGCGGCCGTCCGCTATGATGGTGGTGTGCCGGAGGCTATGCCTGATATCCCGCTCCATCTCCCGGACGATCTCGGTATACTCGCTCTCGATCTTCGCGTCGACGATGGTGCCCCGGACGAGGTTGTCACGGACGTACTCCCGGCAACCCTTCCGCATCACCACCTGGCCGAGCATCTTCGACCGGGGGTCCTGGTGCTTCCAGAGGTCGTAGTCGCAGACGACCCGCGCAATCTCCTCCGCCACCGCATCGCCGGGGGCAAGGTCGCGGGCGACGATCCCGGTCGCGCAGGTGGCAACATCGATGTGGAGCAGGCTCGTCTTCTTCTCGACGGCCCGGATCTCCTCGTCTTTCCAGCGGTGGTGGTCGCGCCACTCGATCCGCCACCCGTTCGACCGGGCCTTGGCGAGCCGCTGCTCGACGCCCTGCTGGTAGCCGATGTCCGATATGCTGAGGAGGTCACCCCGCCCCGGAGAGCCGGCTACGGCGTCAAAGAGGGAGAGGAACCTGCCGACCGAAGACCAGATGGTGAAGACGTCCCCGTACTTCCTCCGGTGAATGGCGTCCCCGCCGACGGCGTCGAGGTCGTTATGCGTGAGGTGTACCACAGTCTGGGTTCTCCCGGAGAGCGCCTGCATCAGGTTCGTGCCCCGGGCATCCGGTTTCCCGGCATCCGGCTTGCGATCATTCCGGTCCATTGCACACACTATCATCGGGAGATGAGATAAACAGGCGGTTTAGAACCCGCCGTAGTTCCGTCACCCGATGCGTGAGGCTGCCGACCGGGAAGCATAGAATTTATTAGGAACAACAGACAACATTGTTAGGCAGAAGCCCCTGTAGCTCAGACTGGGAGAGCGCCAGACTGAAGATCTGGTTGTCCCCGGTTCAAATCCGGGCGGGGGCATATTTTAATCTCCGTTTCAATTCCTGAGCCCGCATTTCTCTCTGTTTTGCCCCTGGCGCATCATACCTATCCAATCCACCACTGGTCACCTGCCGCAGGTCACGTTTCCTGACCTCTCCAGAATAATGCATGTGCAGACATCTCGTGGTTGTCCTCTTTATCAGGATTATTCGCGGAATAATGATCGCTAAGCGGGCGTATTAATCGAAAGAAGTTCCTGCAGATCCAAAATTGACAAAAGATCGGGGAATACTTGAATACAAAAATGGCAGGTTAATATACTCCCTACCCAAAATTGATATTTAAAGTGTTGAAATAAGCAGAGAGGGAAGGCAAAGACGGCTTATACAGCAGATAAATCACCGCCCTGTCCCTTCCGTATCCGCTTGCACTACTTCTCTTGAGGTCACACCATGAGCACCACAACTGCAGCCCTCCCTCAACTTGAATCACACCTCTGGGGAGCCGCAAACATCCTGCGTGGGCTTGTTGATGCGGCCGACCTCAAGACCTATATCTTCCCGCTCCTCTTCTTCAAACGAATCTCCGATGTATATGATGAGGAGTATCAGGCAGCTCTTGCAGAATCCGGAGGCGATGAGGAATGCGCTCGGTTTCCGCAGAACTACCGGTTCCAGATCCCTCAGGAATGTCATTGGAACAATGTCCGCACGGTAACGACAAACGTCGGGCAGGCCCTCAAGAAAGCGATGCGCTGCATTGAAACAGCCAACCCGGAAACCCTCTACGGCATCTTCGGCGACGCGCAGTGGACGAACAAAGACCGCCTCTCCGACGCCCTGCTGCGCGACCTCATCGAGCACTTCTCCTCGCTTGAACTCACCGTCGCCAACCTGCCCGAGGACGAACTCGGCAACGGCTACGAGTACCTGATCAAGAAGTTTGCGGACGACTCGGGTCATACCGCGGCCGAGTTCTACACCAACCGCACCGTCGTTCACCTCATGACCGAGATGCTGGAGCCGCAGCCGGGTGAAACCATCTACGACCCTACCTGCGGTTCCGGGGGCAGGCTCCTCTCTGCCATCGCCCACCTGCGCCGCCGGGGGCGGGA
>JALNXI010000332.1 GCA_023230425.1 Methanoculleus sp.
TCCGGCACCAATCTCGTCAGGGATGAACGACAGCCGGAAGAGGGTGGGCGTTACCAGAGCCCGATAACGGAAATTTTCGGTCGGATCCACCGAGATCGATTATCAGTTCTCTGCTGGAGCACTACCGTTCCGTCTGCCCGGAGCACCGGCTTCCGGGGAAGGTTTTTGTCCCGGAGAGAAGAGAGATATACTTGATATGGACCTCCCGGACGCCGTTGTGATGATACTGGCCCTCGTAGTCTTCGCGAGTATCCTGTTTGGCCCGTCCCTGGCAGCACCGGACGTCGCCGGGGCGGGTATGACCGACCCCGGACACCCGCAGCCCGCCGCCGTCCGGAACATCTCCTGTCTCCTCACCGGGGTTGAGGAGCGGCTCCAGGGCGGTCATCTCCTGAACTTCACCCCGGGGTCCGTGCCGGAGACGACGGATGAACCTGCCGTCCCGGCCGGGAACGGGACTCTCCTGCCGGTTGAGGACAGCCCGGAGCCTGTCCCGGATTACGACGACGATAAACTGGCCCTTCTGGTCGAAGAGAACAGCATATCGCTCATGCTGCTCTCCGTCCAGAGCACCTACGCCCTCTACGCCTGGGACGAGTTGCCGGCAAAGGAGAGTGCTGCAGCGCTCCGGGATTTCGCAACAGGTCTCCTCAAGGATGTAGCGGCGTTGCAGGTCTCGGACGATCGGGAAGCCCTGAAGACCTCGTTCACCCTTGCTCTCGAGTCGTACGAGGCCACCGGCGTGACGCTCCAGGGAAACACCCCTCTCAACAGGACGACGGTGGATGCGGCCCTCGAAGCGAACCGGCAGGGGTCGAACCATCTTCGTGAGGCGTTTGGATACCTGCAACGCCCGGCGCTGAAGGTGCCGGCGGAGATCATGTCGACCAACCTCTCCCTGCCCCGGCTGCGCGGCGCGTCCGGGCCCGGGGAAGAACTGGTGCTCCTGCAGCGGTACGTCTATGAAGACCGGAGCCGCGCAAACGACATCTCTCTCATGCTGGAGTCGGCGAGGGGTACCAGAATGTACCACACCTTCGATGAGCGCGGAGAGGCTGTTCTGGCGGAGCCCGGGAGGATGTTCCTGCTCGTTAAGGTGAAGGCTACGAACCTGGGCCATAAAGGGGAGAGCAGGACATATAAGGTGCGGACCCCGGACCCCCGGGATTTCACTCTCCAGTATCGCGGGACGACCTACTCGCCGATAAAACTGGCACTCCGGACGTCGCTCGGCGAGCCGTATGCTGCGGCGACGCTGGACCGGTACGAGATGAAGGCAGGATACATCGTCTTTGACGTTCCGGAGGCGCTCACCCTCGATGAATGCTTCATCCGGGTGAACCTTGGCGGGGCAACGTCTCCTGTCTGGGCACTCGGGAAGACGTTATGACCGGCTCTGTCCGCCGGTATGCTCCCTCCTGCCCGATCCCCATCCTCCCGGCAGACCGGGAGCGGCGCCGGTCTGCCGTATCCCCATCGCAACGAATATCCATCCTGTGCGCAATACGTTAATCTGTGGCACTGAGAGGCTCTCATACAAAGATACTGCTTGTAGCCGGCCTTATCGGGGTGATCCTCTCGGCCGTCCTCCTCTTTCCGGGGGCATGTGCGACGGTCATCCCCTCTCCGCCGGCGGAGGAGGTCGATCTTCCCGGAAACGCATCTTCTCCCGGGGCGGGGCCGGAAAACGGAACCGTTCTTCTCCTCGAACCGGTGAGCGACGACGAGAGGCTGGAGTCGTTGATCGCCGGGGCCGGTATACCGCTCCTCGAGGCCTCCGTGGAGCAGATCTGCTCCGTGCATACCCGCGACGACGCGGCGCTCATGAGCCGGGCAGCCGATATGTCGTCCCTTGTGGACGGCTACCGTGCCGAGGCTGCCGCCCTTGAGGTCTCTCCCGATATGGCGCCCGCATACACGCATTTCATCGCTGCGCTCGACGAGTTCGCCGCGGCCGGCACACTGATCGGCGGGAACACCCCCCTGAACCGGAGCGTGACGGAGGATGCGCTGGGTCACCTTGCTCTCGGGACCGGACGCCTCTCCGACGCCCTTCAGGACTGCAACCGCCCTCCTGCCGCGAGCCCGAATGCTGTCCCGGTGCTCATGAGTCTCGATGAGGAGCCCGCTCCCGGGTTCCCTGACGCCCTGCAGTCCGGCGAACGGTTCTGCTACGACGATGCCCGCAAAGAGAACTCCGCCTCGCTGGTCGCCGGTCCGGTGACATGGTCGCACGCGTTCCATACCTCCGGCACGAAACCGGTGCAGCATGAAGCAGCTTCCGGGAAATTCTTCCTCCTGGTCACTGTTAAGGCGACGCATCTCGGCCATAAAGGGGACGGCGTGAACACTCGTATCCAGATGCCCGCAGAGAGCGCTTTTGTCCTCCACTACGGCGCTGAGGCCTACCGTCCGCTTCCATCACCCGGCCCGACCAACCAGGGGGGGTCGTACTCCAGGGTTGCTCTCGGTCGGGGTGAGTCGCTGGTGGGGTACCTCTTCTTCGAGGTGCCGGAGGACCTTGACCTTTCCCGCGCCTACCTCCAGGTCAGCGTCGGCAAAGATAGCCCGGTCTGGCTCCTCGGCTGAGCGCCCTCACGGTGAACCCGGGGCACCGCCCTGCCGCCGGGCTCTCCCGCACCGGTCTTACAGGTCTTTTTGCCGCACGAACCGGAGTGACGCCGAGTTCATGCAGTAGCGCTCATAGGTCGGCGGCGGCCCATCGTCAAAGACGTGGCCCAGGTGGGCGTCGCACCGCCTGCAGAGCACCTCGGTCCGGGTCATGAAGAACCGGGTGTCGACGTCTGTCCGTATGTTCAGGTCCGATACGGGTTTTGTGAAACTCGGCCAGCCTGTGCCCGACTCGAACTTCGTCTCCGAAGAGAAGAGGTGGTTGCCGCAGCAGACGCACTCGTACAGGCCGTCCTCCTTGCAATCCTGATACTTTCCGGTGAAGGCCGGCTCCGTGCCCCCCTGCCGG
>JALNXI010000333.1 GCA_023230425.1 Methanoculleus sp.
CGAGAGCCCTGCACCGGAGGGAGTCTTCGATGTCGAGACCCTTCTTGCCGCAGTGCGTCCCCGTATCCGCAAACTTGCGGACGGCCGCCTGAAGATCCCGGCTGCCGAGCCGCATATCGAGGGGCACAATACCTGGTGCGTCAACCGCCCGGGAAGCCTGCTCGTCATACCTGTCTGTGATCTCGCGCAGGAGATCATCGCCACCCTCTGCTACTTTGTACAGAACGGCTACTGCATCTATGACGACATCCACCGCGAGAGTATTCCCGGAATCGAGCGCTTCGGTCGCCTCGTCGATACCGATAACCCTCTTCCTCTCTCCTACGTCGAGATGCTTGCCGTTGCCGAGTGCACCGCCGAACTCTCCACGTCGTGCTACGCGGGCGCGCTGATGCTCCAGGCAATGGGGCTTGGAGGATGGATGTTCGACGGGATGAACCCGCTCTCGGTCCTCGGCGCAAGCGGCGATCCGGAGGTCCCGGGGCTCGGATTCCGGTACGACACCGACGAGCGCTGGCCGTTGCCGAACCCGACCGGATTGGCCGGGGTGTTCGAGGGGTTCTGCCCGCCCCATTATCCGGACATGCACAGCGCTGTTACGGCGTTCGTCCACCGGAAGTTCGGGGAGGAGGGACCGTTCCATCCCGGGACTCCGGGCCCCTGGAAGGAGAGCGGGCTTGTGCGGGGCAGCGCGGAGGTGCACGGCGAGGAGTTCATCGAGTGCGTCTCGACGATGGCGCAGTACGTCTACGACCGGTTCGGCAAATTTCCGGGCACCGTGCCCTCGATCTTCCTGCTCACCTACCTGCAGGCCCACCACCTCGATCTTGCGTTTTACGACCGGTTCTTCAAGGAGGGGGCCTACCTGCGCACCCACGCGGAGCATATGGCGCGCTGGCACGGATGATGTCGACCCGGCAGAGCCGCCGCTCCGGGAAGAGGGCACGGGTCTCCCGCAAGCATTTTTTGCTCCATCTCCATATGGATGTATGAGGAAGAAGAATGGACTTTTCCGACGGCGTGAAATTCGCAAACGAAAACCCCGTGACCCACATTGCGACAATGGACGGCGACCAGCCCCGGGTCCGGGCGTTTGCCATGTGGTTTGCCGACGAGACCGGGTTCTACTACCACACCGGGACCCCGAAGGCCATCTGGCAGCAGCTGGTAAAGAACCCGAAGGTCGAGCTCTGCTTCTATGCCCCCGGCGACGCAGGGAAGATGATGCGGGTCGCGGGAGCGATCGAGTTTGTCGAGGATGCGGCCCTGAAAGAGCGTCTGGTCAAAGAGCGGCCGTGGCTCCTCCAGATCGGAGTCTCCGGTGCGGACGACCCCAAACTCGCCGTCTTCCGCGTGGCCCACGGCGAGGCATACTTCTGGACGATGGAATACAACATGCGGGAAGCCGAGGCGCCCCGCGTCAGGTTCTAGGCGTGCAGGAAGCGAATACCCCTATTTTCCCGCGCCTCCTCCGGACCTCTCCGGCACTCCCTCGACATCCTAATAATGTCTCCGGAGGAACCTGCGGACCTTCTCCGACTCGATCCATCCCTGGTCGAGTCGGTCGATGAGAGCGTTGATGACGGCCGCCTGCCGGACAATTTCTGCCGAATCCGGTGAATCGCCCATACCGGCGAGTCCTGTGATCACCTGCAGGGGCTGGCGGACCTCGTCGCCGAGGGTGGCGAACTGCTCGATGTTTCGTTCTATCTGGTCGAACGAAGTCCTCCGGATCTCCTCGATTCTTCTGCGTTCCGAAATGTCGCGGGAGATCGAGAGGACGGTTGTCTTTCCCTGCAGGGGGAAGTGGAGCGAGTTGATCTCGACCGGAACGCGGCTTCCCTCTTTCGTGACGTGCTCGCTCTCGTAGAGAATCCGATCGTTTAACCGGAACTGCTTCAAGAGCGCGAGGACCACACCGATCTTCTCCGGGGGGACGATATCGAGCGGCGACAGCCCCAGCAGCTCGTTGCGGGAGTAGCCGAGCCGCTTGCAGGCGACCTCGTTCACCTCGACGAACCGTGTCGGCAAGGACTCCGGCGAGAGTTCGAAGACGAGGATCGCATCGTTGCCCTTGTCAAAGAGCGTCCGGTACCGCTCCTCGCTCTCGACGAGATGCCGCTCAACAAGTTTCCACCGCGTGATCTTGCGGTAGATCTCAAGTCTGTTGTGACGCATCGGGTAGAGTCGCATCGGACGGCTTGTATGTTCGAGCCAGTGCTCTTCCCCGTTGGGCTTACGAAGGTGCAGCTGTCGGTTGCGGACGGTCTTCCCGCTCTGCCCCGGCCCGGCGACCGTATCCACATCCTCGACCAGCGGGGTGATGAACTGCTGTGTAAATGTCCCGGCAGGCATCCCGGCGACGTCGCGGTCTTTCAGGTCGAAGAACTGCCGCATGCTCGCACTCAGCCACCGTACCCGGTTCTCGTCGTCGATGAGGACAACCCCGTCCTCAAACACGTCGAGCACCTGATAGATGGTGAAGAGGAGGAAGAGCAGTATGCCGGGACTTGAATTCGCGCCCGTTGTCGGGAAGGCATCCTTCCGCTCGTTTGCCGGTTGAGCCGTGCCGCTTCGTCCCGGCGGTATAACCGGCCGCCCTGTAAGGGGCTCCGGGAGAGCATCGGTAGCCTGGTCGTCTCTCTGCATTGGTGGAAGTGTACTTCCATGTTCATATATTAATAATTTTCTAAATAGATCTCCATCTCCGGTGTCTCCTCCTTCATTCCTGTCCCGGCGTCGCACGGCGACAGGATGCGGGCCCCCACCTTACCAGTCCTTCTTCATCGCCTCGACCTTCAGGTCCTTCGGCATCAACTCGATGGCGTACCGGAGCGCCGTCCGGGGCATGACTCTCTTGTTTGCCATGACATAGGAGAAGACCTCGTCCGTGTGCTTCCGGCTCGCCTCTTTTAAGAGCCATCCGTAGCCTTTCTGGACCATGTCGTCCGTATCGGTCAGGAGACGATCGGCGATC
>JALNXI010000022.1 GCA_023230425.1 Methanoculleus sp.
AGATTGCACCGGGATGATGGGGTGGGCAACCCTTTTTCATCCCGGGCGATCCAAAGGTGATCAGACATACCGCACATGCACTATTATAAAGATATCATATTCGAAAGACCCCTGCCAGCAGAGATCCAGCGCTGTGGACTGCTCCCGGCTGACCTGCACTTCCATACCCGGCACTCCGACTCCGCCACCCGTGTGCGGGACGCGCTGAAACTCGCGGCCCGGCGGGGAATCGGGCTTGCGATCACCGACCACAACCAGACAAGCGGCGTAGCCGAGGCAGAGCGGCAGAAGATCCGCGTCCCCCTCATCCCCGGGATCGAGGTCAGTGCCAACGACGGTCCGCACGTTCTCTTCTACTTCTACTCGGCCGCAGACCTCCAGGACTTCTACCGGCGCCACATCGAGAAGAACCGGAGGAACGGGCCGTTCACCGCGATACACCTTGACACCGCGGATATCCTCGATCGCCGGGAGGACTACTCCTGCATCGCCGCCGAAGCCCACCCCTGCGGTTACGCCTTCCTGAACCGGGGAGTCCAGCGATGCATCGCCGGCAAGTGCATCGATGAAGAGGTCTTCTCCCGCCTCGACGCCCTCGAGGTGATCTGCGGCGGTATGGCCCGGTCCCACAACCTGAAGGCGGCCGGACTCGCGGTCGCCCACAGCCTCGGGCGGACCGGCGGGACCGACGGTCACCTCCTCCACGAGCTCGGTGGGGTCGTCACCTGCGCTGAGGCCGATACCGTGGAAGAGCTCCTGGACGCCATCCGTAAGAGAAAAACAGTCGTCATCGGCCGCGAGCGGCCGCTCGTCGAGAAGGCGGTGATGGGAACCGCAGTCCTCCCGCACCATCTCCCCTACGCCGTCCCTATCCTCCAGGCGCGGTGGGAGCAGGACCTCCCCCGGATCAAGAGGTTCGTCCGGGCCCGGCTGAACGGGTGAGACCCCTCACCCGAGGGGCGAGAAGAGACGGGAGATTGATTCCTTGACCCGGATCCAGCGGGATCGCGCCCGGTAGCGCTCCGGTGTGATCTCGGTGCAGACATCCAGATCCTCCTCAAAACGCCGTGCCAGCTCGGCCCCGACCGCCGCATCGTAGAAGAAGGCGTTCGCCTCGAAGTTCAGCCGGAAACTCCGGACGTCCCAGTTCGCACTCCCGACCGACCCCGCCTTCCCATCGACGACGATCGTCTTTGCGTGGAGAAACCCGGCATCGTAGGTGTAGGCCCGCACCCCGGCGTCGAGGAGGTCGCCGATGAAGGAGAGCGTCGCCCAGTAAACGAACGGGTGGTCGGGCTTGCAGGGTATCATGATCCGGACGTCGACACCGGAGAGCGCCGCAAGCCGGAGGGCGTCGGTGACGCTCTCGTCCGGTATGAAGTAGGGCGTCTGGATGGAGACCGATTCCCGGGCCGAGTTGATCAGTTTGATGTAGCCTTCCTTGATGGCGTTCCACCGGGTGTCCGGGCCGCCGGAGACGATCTGGATCGGCGTCGTGCCGGGAGCCCCCGGGTCGGGGAAGTAGCGGGGCGCGAGCCCCGGGTACTCGTCGGTCACGTAATGCCAGTCGAGGAAGAACCGGAGCTGGAGGAGCTGGACGGCCTTTCCGGTGACCTGGAAGGCCGTGTCGCGCCACGGGCCGAGCGGCCCTTTCCCCAGGTAGTCGTCCCCGATGTTGAACCCGCCGATGAACCCGGTCACCCCGTCGACGACGGCGATCTTTCGGTGGTTACGGTAGTTGACCCGGTAGACCGAGGGGAAGAAGACACCGATCTTCCCGCCGGCGTCGGTCAGTTCCGAGAAGGCCTTCCGCGACCCGCCCCCGGCCCGGGTCCCCATCGCGTCGAAGAGGAGGCGGACGCGGACGCCTTCCCGTGCCTTCTCGGTGAGGGCGTGGATGACCGCCCGCCCGAGTTCGTCGTTGTTGAGGATGAAGTACTCCAGGTGGACGTGGTCGCGTGCCCCCCGGATCGCGGCAAAGAGCGCGTCGAACTTCTCGTCACCCCGGGTAGAGATATCGACCCGGTTCTTCTCGGTCAGGAACGCCCGGTTGTTCTGGAGGAGGAGAACGATCGTATCGCGAAACTCTGCCGCCTCCGGGGTGGTGAACCGGTAGCGGCGGCCGGTGAACTCGCGGTGCTGCTCCTCAAAAGCCTCCCGGAGGAAACGTTGGTCCTCCTTCTCCTTGATGACGAACATCCTCTGCCGGGTGTAGTTCTGCCCGAAGAGCAGGTAGAGCACAAAGCCGACCGACGGCAAGGAGAAGAGGACCACCAGCCAGGCCAGAGCCGCCGTCGGATTTCTCCGCTCGAAGAAGACGACGGTGACGGCGAATATGCTGTTGAGGATCAGGATGATCGCGGGCAGAAATTCCAGATTCACTGCGTTGCCTCCCTGCCGGAACCGGGCATAGCCATCCTATCTCCCTACGGGAGTATATTCGTTTACCTGTCGGGGTCCGTCAGGCGAGCACCCGCACGAACCCGAGCGCGACGAGTATGAGGAAGACCGTGACGGCGACCCACCCGATGGTGATGAAGAGGAGGGACAGAGCCCTGTCCCACCGCAGGATCCAGCCGATCACGGCACTTGAGTAGAGGCCGACGACCGGCATTGCCGGGAGAATAATGGTGGACGAGATCGGTCCGAGCACCTGCACCCTGGGATACCGGGGACCGGGCCAAGAACGACGGGAAGGAGCGTAGCGAAGAGAAACAACACCGCCCTTATGGCGTGGCGAAGCCGGATGAGCATCGCCGAGAGGAACATGTGCCTCGCCCTTGCAGGGCGCAGGAAGAGCAGGCGCGCATATATAACTACCTGTGCCGGGCGGCTCGGCATACGTGCACCGGAACGCCCCGGGTTTAGGATCGAAGAGCACCCCCGCACCCGTCTGCCCGGCCATCGCTATAAGGGGGCCTGCCACCGGGGAGACATACGCATATACCAGAACAGGGCCCCTCCCCGTGGTGGCGTTATGGTAAACGCAACATTTGAGGCCGGCACGCCCGGGCTCACTAAACCGGCTTCCCTGCCCCGGTGGCTCGTGCTGCTCCAGGGTATCGTCGCCCTTGCCCTCGGTATCCTGTTTCTGGCCTACCCCCTCTACAGCACCATCTTCCTCCCGACACTCCTCGCCATCATCATCGGTGTGGAGGGGCTGATCATCGGGGCCGTCCAGCTGGCAAGGGGCCTCGGGGGCGCCGGCTGGGGAGCCGGGATCCTCGGTATCGTGAGCATCATCTTCGGGCTCATCCCGATCGCAAACCCGTTCATCGCCGCCCTCGCCCTGGTCGTGGTCCTCGCGGTCCTCGCCATCATCGGAGGAGTTGCAGCAATCATCTTTGCGCTCCGGATGCCGGGATGAAAGGCGGGCGGGAGAAATCACTCAGGCCCTGGTGTGCAGACACCATCTCACCCCACTTCACGCCGACGGCGAGATGAACCCCACCCCGATGAATCCGTCCCAGAACGGTCTGAGGAGAAAGTCCACCTATATCGAGAAAACTGGCTTGTTCCAGGACTGCTTGCGCGTCGCGCCGGGCAGTGCATCGGTCCAATTCAATTCGTGCGAAGGTTGACCTCAACCAAGGACCCGGCCAAACAGCCATAGCCTTTTCTCCCCAGGAGTTAAAGGGGCACCCATGCTTGACCGGATGAAGGAGAGTACAGGGAGTATCGTCGGTTTCCGGTTCGATGGAAAACTGAGCGAGAGCGATTATGCCACCATTCTGCTCCCAGAGCTCGAACGAGCAATGAAAGACCACAAGAACGTCCGGATCCTCTTAAAGATCGAGAACTTCCGGAGCTGGAGGCCGGGGGAACCCTGGGACGCCTTCAAGCGGTGGCCCGGGATCGAGAGGGTCGACCGGATCGCCGTCGTCGGCGGCGAGCGGTGGCGGGAGTGGATGAACCACCTGCCGGGGCTCTTTGTCGGGTTCTTCGCGATCGATGTGCGCTACTTCCCGGAGAGCCGTCTCCGTGACGCCTGGGGCTGGCTCCGGGAAGGGCTTTTAGTCCCGCCGCAGGCGGCATGAAACGCCTATATACCCCGGCCCCCAACCCATCGATATGCACTGTCCGGTCTGCGGGGACGACTGCGTCACGGAAGCCCGCGCACTTCTCACGGAACTCCCCGGGCGCTTCGCCCCCTGTCCCGACTGCATGGGGCTCGTCTACGACAAACAGAGCCCGCCGCCCGATATCGATACAGCAGAGCCCTGCCCCTCCTGCGGGAAACGGTTCATCGACGAGGTCTTTGCCGAGATCTACCGGGTGATGGCCGACGAAGGCGACCTCGCGGGAACTGAGCCCCTCGCCGCCGCCGGGACGCCGCTCGTCCATCCCGGGTCTGCTCTGCGGAGGGCCCCCTACCTCCCGCCCGGATCGCTCCTTCTCCTCTCCCGGTCGGTCGGGGAGCGGGCGGCGGCGCGCCTGGTCGCCGAGGTTCCGGAGGTCCGGGGGGTCGTCCGGGCAGGCGCCGGGACACCGGGAGTCAGGGATACCGACGCGGAACCAATGACCCATACCCTGCTTGCCGGGTGCGACGTCCGGGCCGACGTCTTCTCCACCCGCAGAGGGCCGGTCGTCGTCTACAAGCAGCAGTCAGCACTGCACGTCGAGTTCCCCCGGGACCGCGATCAAAAGATCCTCTCCCTCGAACGGGAACTCGGGCGGCGCCGGCCCCGGACATTCGTCGACGCCTGCTCGGGCGCCGGCACCCTCGGGCTCGCCGCAGCCCGGGCGGGCGTCCCCCGCGTGATCTGTAACGACGCCTGGTACGCGGCCGCCTACTGGACAGCCTACAACCTCCAGGTGAACCGGGAGTTCCTCGATATCGGGGAGGTAACGATGCACCGGTCCTACGACGACCTCCGGCGGCGAGAGGTCGCGCGAGACCCGCTTCCGGTCGCCACCGCCGCCGGCGCGCAGGAGATCGAGGTCTACCAGGGCGACTTCCGGCTGCTCCCGGCCGTCCTCCCGCCGGAGGTCGACCTTGCCGCCCTCGACCTCTTCGAGAAGGCGGACACCGGGAAGGTCGGCCGGATCACCGGGGCCTGGCATGCCCGGGTGGGCGGAGCTCTTTTTATCCCATAGACCACAGTATATACGGGGACTAGCCTGGGTGGCTCGGCGTCACCTGTCACCCGAAACCGCCGTCAGCGGGGGGCGAAGTCTGAGGAAGGCCGCAGCGGCCTGCAGGATCTGCTGCGTCCCGACGGAGAAGCCTCGTCCCATGAGGTCGGCGGAAAGGTACCAAAGTCCCGGAGGGGGCGGCGGCCTTTTGCCACGGGTACCGGTTCAGGCCCGGAAGGGAGCAGACTTACCGTGGACGTTCGGCGCCCATGGGGTTGCGGGGTGGAGGAGGGATGCAGCGGTGAATGCTTGTGCGCACGGTCGACCGAGGACGTGTTCCCAACGGCGATCTCCATGGCAAAAGTAACGATTCTTGGGGCTACAGGGAACGTCGGCACATTTGCGGCCCACACCATATCCGAGATCCCGTACGTCAGCGAAATGCTGCTCGTCGGGAGGCCCGGACGCGAAGATTTTCTTGCGGGCTGCTGCCGTGACCTTTCCGATTCGTTTGCCGCGCGAGGAACCCACGTCAGGCTCTCGTACAGCACCCGTCTTGCCGACGCAGAAGGCTCAGATATCATCATATGCACAGCGGGAGTGCCTCGTCGGCCCGGTCAGGACCGAAATGACCTTGCCTTCGAGAACGCGAAGATCATCGCCGAGACCGCCGAGACCGTCAGCCGGTCTTCGCCCGACGCCATCCTCTTTCTGGTGACAAACCCCGTCGACGTCATGACCGCTGTTGCCCTGAAGTATTCGGGGTTCCAGCCGCAGCAGGTCTTCGGCCTCGGGACGCACCTCGACTCGATGCGCTTAAAGTCACTGATCGCCCGGTACTTCCGGGTCCACGTCAGTGAGGTGCATACCCGCATCATCGGCGAGCACGGCGAGAGCATGGTCCCGCTCTGGTCGGCGACGACGATTGGCGGCATCCAGATCCACAACCTGCCTACCTTCTCAGGACTGCCCGCGCAGGAGATGATCGATACGGTCAGAACGAGCGGCGAGGCGATCATCAGGGATAAAGGCTCTACCGTCTACGGGCCAGGAGAAGCAATTGCAACCCTCGTCCGGACTATCCTCGGGGACGAGAACCGGATCCTCACCGTCTCAAGTTACATAACAAGCGAGGTCCATGGGATCGGCGACGTCTGCATCGGCGTGCCCGCCCGCCTCAACCGGAACGGCGTCTTCCCGGTTCCGATCAGCCTCAAAGAGGACGAGGTCACCGGGTTTGCGGAGTCGGTCAAAAAGATCCGCAGGGTCACCGCCGAAGTGATGGAACGGCTGGAAGAAGCCCGTTAGAGCGAAAAAGTGGGTATGGGAATCCACTTATACGAGTGTGGATTCAGTGATCTCGGCGCTGCCGACACCTTCAAGATTCTGGAGCGCTGCTTCAACCTCATCGGGAGCCCCGGCTTTGTCGGGGACGACGATGGCGGCTTTCAGTGCCACGAGGCCAAAGCCTATCGGCTCTTCTCTGATATCGCTCACCGGAACGGCCGCTTTGATTGCGGATTTAAGCGCTTCAAGGTTGACGTCAGGGGACTCGGGCATTATCTTCATGATAATGGCTACGTTTCCCATCGGTTATGGCCCCCGGAACCCGCACTTCGGACATGTATAGGCTATGCTCTGCTCCCTGCACCGGTAGCACCTGTTGATCTCGTGCGCGCACGCCGGGCACGGGAACCCGGTAGAGCCGGTCTCGGCCAGCGTGGCGTTGCAGGAGGTACATCGATCTCTCGCTGTCATCGTAGTTTCCTCGAAAGTTAGCTTATCATATCGCCTCTACAACAATTAAAATCTCGGGTCGACGAGAGTCCCGGTGACGGCCTCGTCCCGGAGAGCCCGGCGGACCCGGTCATCGTGCCTGCCGTTGACCACCCGGGCACGGATGCCGTGTTCGAAGGCGAATCGGATGAACGCAGGATCGACCTCGTCGGCGATGAGGGAGGGATCCTCGACCTGCGACAGGAGTTTCCTGTGGTGGTGGATGCCGTCGACCGATTTGAGGAGGAGGAGATCGGTCGAGAGCCTGTCTGCGACCCAGGCGGCGATGGTGTCGGAGGTGACGTTCCAGGAGTGGGGGAGGGGATCGCTCTCCCGCATGGCACAGTAGGGGAGGAGGACCGTCACCTCCTCCGGAAGCGTGAGCCCGGAGACTGCCGGGATGCCGTGCGAGGCGATGTACCACCCGAACTGCTCCATGCCGGCGACCGCCATCCAGTGGGCGGCGGTATCGGAGACGGCGAGACGCCGGACGAGGTCGGCGAACTTCCCGCCGCCCGGAACGATCAGCACCGGGCGGTCGACTTCCCGGAATATGCCGAGCATGGGGACGACCCGGTCAAAGAGGCTTCCGCCCACCTTGACGACGAGCGGGGGTAGGAGCGAAGTCATATCGTTTGCTCTTTAACCGGAGGATACATAATCCTGCGTATGCGCCGGATCGCCGCGGTCGCCCTGCTCCTCTGCCTCATTGCCGGCACGGCCGGCGGTATCATGATCACCGAGTTCTGCCCGGACCCCTACCGGCCCGGCGACCCCGACGAGTACCTGGTGCTCGAAGGGGAGGGGCTGCTCGACGGGTTCGTCCTCTCGGACGGCAAAGGCGGGTTCCGGTTCCCGCCGGGGACGTGGATCGACGGGCGGCTGGTGGTCGCCCGGAACGGCCCCGCGTTCGAAGAGACCCACGGCTACCCGCCCGACTTCGAGATCGAGGGGCGGACGCCGGCCGTGCCGGACGTTATACCGAGCGGGAACCTCCTGATGGCGAACCGGGCCGACAAACTCCTCCTCTACCGGGGGACGACCCTCGTCCAGCAGGTTGCCTGGCCCGCCGACGTCCACCCCCGGGAAGGGCAGGTCCACTACTTCGAGGAGGGCGCCTGGGACCCGCGCCCGCTCTTCATCGGCCAGTCGCGCTTCTCCCCCGCGACCTTCGAGGGTGTCGCGGTGACCGCGTTCGCCGCCCCGGACTGCTCGTATAGTGTCTTTTCGGCGGCCGTCGCGTCCGCAGAGCGCGAAATCCTCGTAAACGTCTACGAGTTCACCGACCCCGCTATGGCGGCCGACCTCATCTGCGCACGCGAGCGCGGCGCGGCCGTGACCGTCCTCCTCGAGGGCGGACCGGTGGGCGGCATACCGCCGGAGGAGCGGGCGATAGCGGGCGTCCTCAACCGGAGCGGTATCGTGGTTCTCTCGATGACGACAACCGATGCAGCCCACGCAAAGTACCGCTACGACCATGCGAAGTATATCGTCATCGACGGGGAGACGGTCCTCATCGGGAGCGAGAACTTCAAGCCCGGCGGCTACCCGGCCCCGGGGCTGCAGGGCAACCGCGGGTGGGGAGCATGTCTCGAAGACCCGGGGCTCGCGGCCTACTTCCAGGAGGTCTTCCTCTTCGATGCCCGGGGCGGGGATATCGTCCCGCTCGAAGGGACGGCGGCCGATGTCCACGTGCCCTACGCGCCCTCCTACACGGTGGAGTTCGCCCCCTGCCGCGCGGAGGGGGCACGGGTGACCCCGGTTGTATCCCCCGACACGAGCGCTCTCATCATCCGGCTGCTCGAGGGGGCACAGGAGAGCATCGCGATCGAGCAGGCCTACATAACGAACGAGACCGGGTGCGACCTCAATCCCTTCCTCGTGACCGCGATAAACGCCTCCCGGCGGGGTGTCGTGGTGCGGGTGCTCCTCGACGCCTTCTGGTTCAACACCGAGGGCGACGCGGACAACGACGAGATGGTCGGGGTCATCAACCGGATCGCTGCAGCCGAAGGGCTGCCGCTCGAGGCGCGGCTCGTCGACCTGGACGCGAACAACCTCGCGAAAGTGCACAACAAGGGCGTCATCGTCGACGGCCGGGCGGTCCTCGTCAGCAGCATCAACTGGAACGCCAACTCACCGGCGTTCAACCGGGAAGCGGGCGTTATCATCGAGCACCCGGATATCGCCGCCTACTACACGCGGGTCTTCGAGGACGACTGGGATGCCTCGGGTGCGGGCGGAGCGGGAAGCTCGGGCGGGCCGGATAGGCTCAAAATCGTGGCGGCGGCGTGCATACTCGCCGGGCTCGCGGGGCTCTACGTCTACCGGAGGGGGCGCACCTGAGACCTCACCGTCTTCCGGCAAGATCGGCCGAGTGACAGACGTCGCAGATGGTGATCGTTCCTTCGCCCGAGACGATGGCGGAGACCCACCGCTCGATGACCACCTCGAGGTCACCGGGGAAGTCCTTCCGGGTAAATCCGCGTTTCCGGCTCATGTACTGGGAGATTGCGGCCCGGCTGATACCGAGGCGTTTGGAGGCCTCGCTCTGGCTGATGCCGCGCTCGTTCACCAGGCGGTAGACCATCTCGGCCCGCATCTGGGGGAGCAGCCTCCGCGCGAGGGTGTCGCAGCGCATGATGTCGCAGGGAGGGAGTTCAGTCATGGCGCCGACACCATCGGGGAGTCTTTGTACTCGTAGAGGATCTGCCGGGCGTCGCGGAAGTTGAACTTCTCCACGATCATATCGTTGTCTTTGAGCCTTTTCAAGGCGTAGCGGACGGTGCGGGGGGCCAGGCTGCTGAGACGGACGAGCTCCTTGTGGGTCAGGGCGCCCCCGTCCTCGAGCAGCAAGAGGATCTTTCGGGAGGACGGGGGAAGGTTCACATCATCCATAGGAATATGTTAACGCCGTTAACATATCAAAGTGACGGAAGTTATAACCCCGGTAGCCTATAGGATATCTATGCTGGAGCGGCAGGAGAAAACGGCCCTCGTCGTGCTCGTATGTGTCGTCGGGATCGTGCTTGGGGCCCACCTCCTCTTCGACGCCGTCGCCCGGCCGTTCGCGGCGACTCCCTACTCCGAAGAGGTCCCGGACGGGGCGCTGGTCCTCCTCGAGGGGAGTGTCGAGGAGGTCAGAAAGACATCGACCGGCGGGCACCGGATCCTCACCGTCAACGGGACCACCGTCTTCCTGCCGCAGAACGTGGCTGCCGCGCTCGAGATCGGCGAGAACGAGAGCGTAACGCTCTACGGGGTCGTGCAGACCTACCGCGGGAAGCGGGAGGTGGTGGTTGCCTCCGCCGCGGATATACGGGTGCTGGAGTGACAACTACTTCCTTGTGTAAAATATATCGGCGCCGTCAGCATCCCCGAAGAGGGGCCGCCCCTGCCGGGGCTTCTTTGTGTTCGCCTCCCCCTTCGCGGGCGCCGGTTCCTTCTCCGCGGGCTTCTCCGGGGCGGGCGTCGGGTCCTCGTCGCGCTTCTTCTTCCGGCCTCCCTCCACGCCGGTCCCGGAGACCAGGTCTCCCTCGTTGATCCTCACTCGCGGCATACAGGAGAATTGCCGGCCCGCTATATGACACCTCTGGATCGGCCTGCCGGACCTCCGGGACCCCTCCGGCGAAAACGGGCACACGCTATCCCCGCCGGCTCACATGAACCGCTCGAACCGGTCGCGGGGCACCCGGCAGATCGGGCAGGTCTCGGGCGGCTCACCCCGCGCGCAGAGGTAACCGCAGACCCGGCACCGCCAGACCGGGTACTTCAGGCCTCCCGGGGCCTGGACGGCCCTGCTGCGCTCCTCCTTCTGCCGCTCCCGCTCTCCCGGTGGCGGCCGCCGTTCCGGGACGGGAACGGGGGTGCGGGCCCCGGCCTCCACGTCGGCGGTGACGTAGAGGGCGCAGTAGCAGGCCCCGTACTCGGCGAGATCGGGGTCCCGGTAGTCACAGGGGCAGATGATGTCGAGATCGTCGGCCCGGTCCCCGGAGGCGAGCCGGCAGGGGCAGGATATGTAGCCGTAGCGCTCCCGGTTCGCGAGCAGACCACGGACAAGGCCCCGGGTGAACTCCTGGTCCGGGTTGAGATGGTAGCCGCCGGCCTCCGCCTCCCGTTCGAGGTCGCGCATGATGCGGTCGATCTCTCCGTCGCTCACTCTGTCAGGCACCGACCGCCTCCCGGATCTCGCCTTCCTGGAACCCCACGATCACCTTTGCGTCGTCGATGACGACGGTCGGGAACGAGAGCCGCGGGTTCCAGCGCTCGACCTCCCGGACTATGTGGTCCCGCTCCTCACCCGCGAGCAGGTCCACGTAGACGTACGAGAACCCGACGCCGAGGTCGGCAAGGAGGTCTTTTGTCCTGGCACACCAGCCGCAGGTGCTCAGGGCGTAGAGGATCACCCTGCCGCGGTCAACTCCAGGGACATGCTGCATCTCCGTCAAGAAACTTCCTCCGTCACGATCGTCCCTGTCATGGAGGCCGAAGGTAAGTAGTTTCTCCCCGGAAGGGGGGAAGAGTCGGGACGGATATTTTTATCCTCTCGGGCGGGGAGAAGGGGTGCAGGGCAGGGGGAGATGAACGCCAGGAAGTTTGCCGGAGTTGCGGCCGCACTCGTGCTTGCGGCATGGATCTGCGGCACCGCGGCCGCAGAGGAGATGACCATCGATGATATCGGGAGCGTCCCGGCCGGGAAGACAGTCACCATCAGCGGGACGACGAATATTGCACCCGGCAACCACCTGACTGTCACGGCGACGCCGGTCGGGTTCGGGCCGACGAACAAGTCCGCACCGGCCGGAGCGGCAGGCGCATCGGGGACGGCCATCGTGCAGGAGGGGGACACCACCACGAACACATGGTCATTTGCGGCGGATACCACCGGGCTTCAACCCGGCGAGTATACCGTGACCGTGGAGTGGGTCGAAGGCGACGCCGCAGCAAGCACCGCCTTCACGGTCACAGAGGCGGCGGTGGCCACCCCGGCGGAGACGGCGACGACGTCTGTCACCACAGCGCCGACGACGGTGCCGGCGACGAGCCCCACGCCGACCACCGCGGGACCGCTGGTTCCGATGACGGCGACCCTCGCGGCCGGTGTGGCCGGATGGCTGGCGCGGCGGCGGTAGGGACACGAACACTACTCATGAGGGATTCACGGGGGATTATGGTAGCGGCCCAGGATACTGGTGCAGTGATTCCAAACGAACGGACCATATCTGGCCTTCGTCCCCTCCCACCCAGAGCGCTCCTCCCCCCTCCCTCCGGGGGAAGGACGGTGCGTGGAGATACCCGGGAAAAGCCGTGCCCGGGGATGCAAACTCCCGGGCGGTGCGAAACACGATCGATGATCTCCTCCGTTGAGAGTGCCGGTAATTGAGAATCGATGCACCAGTCAACGGCAAGGAAGATGTTTTGTATAGAAGCTCCCTCTCTTTCTCATACTTTTTAATTTGCTCAGCGCATATCCTGGCTGAATCAACTCGACATTATACCTCTGCTTAAGGGTATCTCTTACCTCTCTGCGCAGTTTGTCATCTTTGGTGACGAAATACTCTGCTTTGACGAGAATTGCAGTTGTTAACAGTATTGCATCCTGGGTTTCAATCCCCTTATTGCTCAAGATCAGCCACGCAAATATCTCAGAGAAGTTATCCCCATTCTCTTCAGGCTCATCAGAGAGTGGTACAATTGCCCCGTTCTCAAATAACAGATCAAACGTACTCTGGATCCTCGCATAGATGACTTCCATACACTCTTCAGGGATATCAGGAAAGTTTCTCCCGTCACGCCAGCGGGAGATGGGCAGGCCGTTTTTGAAAAGGATTATTGTTCGCAGTTCATCCCTTATTGCAGAAAAAAGCTCGTTCAGAGCCAGATAGGAGATATAATAGGCGCATGCCGGATTTCCATGCCGTTGTGAGACAATCTCATCGATAAGTGAGATTGACGGCGAGTACCTGGTCAGATAGACCTCTCTGAACTCTTCGGATAACCCGTAGCGATCACAAAAGAGAGTTAAAATACCGCTCTTGTGCATCACCCAGGGGGCAAGGATATTCGTGTCGATACACCAGGTGTGTTGGGCGATTACGACTCCCCCTCAGGCTCTCTTTTCCGCCTTCCTTTTGGAGCTCCATAATCCCTTGATCTGCCCTGCCTCCCCGTTGACAGACGATCGTTGTCTTAACTCGTAGTACTTCCCCGTGACAGGGTTATAGATCCTTTTCTTAGCCATCGCTCTCGCATGAGTCTCTCTCATCCACCCTATTATTCATTTCGCTACCTCGATCCCCCACCATAACAGTACCCCTTCATACTTCCCGTACCCTACCGCCGGTCCACGATCCGCTTCGGGCGACCGGGTACCCGGTGAAGTTCGAGCCCACCCGGCGGCGTGATGTTGCAGAGGATACGGAGGGACCCGTCCTCGTACGCCGCCAGAAGACCCGGGGCGGACCTGAAGAGAGCGGAGAGAAACGTCTCCTCGACGGCCGCCGGGTCGACCCGGGCGGGGTCGGGGCACTCCATACTCACCCGGAGGATAGTCTCCCCCACCTCGTCGCCGCCGTAGATGAACGCCTCGTACTCCCCGTTCAGGTAGGGCATGTTCCCGGGCTCAAAGACCGCTGCCTCCACATCCACCCGGGTGAGCAGG
>JALNXI010000334.1 GCA_023230425.1 Methanoculleus sp.
CCAGGAATAACAAAAATGCAACGGTAAACTGGCAGTTCACAACTGAAGATGCACGGATCAAACTCGCACGGCTCTATCCGATGTTAGAGGATTGACACAGCACTAGTGCAACGATTCTCAATTACCGGCACTCTCAGCGGAGGAGAGTATCGATCTTTTTTCACACTATCCAGGGGTTTGCATCCCATGAGACGGCTTTTCCCCGGTATCCCCACGTACTGCCCCCCCTCCCGGGGGCAGGGGCTTTGAGGAGGAACATACGGGTACCCGCCTGCGGGGAGGGGGTTACAGGCGGATGGCAATCTGTAGGAATTGGGTCTGGACGCTGAAGACACGAGGCAGAGACAGGGGCGGGGGCTCGCCCCCTCCCCGTCAGCCCCACCCCCTATGGCGATAGCCACCACGGTCCACTGCACGGGGAGAACCCGGGGAAAGAGCCAGGTTCTGGCTAACTCCTGAACCTCATCTGACCCCCTCAGGGAAACCGCCGCCAGCCCCACCACCCCCTGGCGCGGCTTCCCACGGGATATCGCCATGACTGCCCTCGCCCCGGGAGGGAGGGGGCGGGGGAGGAGCGCGAAGCGCGGGCGGGGTGGGGGGACGGAGGGGGGCACTCCGTGGGGGATGGGACGAAGGCCAGATATGGTCTGTTAATTTTGAATCACTGCACTAGATCCCACTAGATCCCCTTCCGCTTCTCTACGACGTGGATGGTATCGATCCTGGTGACCGGGTACTGCCCGTCCTCGTCTTTCTCCGCCGACTTGACCATGTCCCAGACGGTGAGAAGAGCAACGGAGACACCAGTGAGGGCTTCCATCTCGACACCCGTCCTCCCGTAGGACTTCACCCGGGCGGTCGCCTCGATGTAGCCGTCTCCCTCCTCAAAATCAACGGTGATGCCCCCGAGCGGTATGGGGTGGCACATGGGGATGATGCGCGGGGTGTCCTTCACCGCGAGGGTAGCCGCCACCCGCGCGGTCGCAAGCACGTTGCCCTTGACCGCGGTTCCTTCCCGGATGGCCCGGAGCGTCTCGCTCCGCAGATAAATTCTACCGCTCGCAACCGCTTCGCGGATGACCTCGGTCTTTCCTGAGATATCCACCATCTGCGCGCGGTCGTTCTCTATGTGGGTGAAGACCGGGCTTTCACCACGTTCGCCGGACTTGTTCATATATACCAAGAGATCTTCTGTTCTTTTGGGGATAAAAGAGGGCGCTTCCGGGCCACCGTGGGGCGGGCCGGCAGGCTACTCCGGCGCTCTCCGCCGGAAGAGTTCTTCCGGGATGTAGTCGAGCATATCGGTGGCGAGCATACCGCACCCCCGCTCCTCTGCGGCCCGCATACCGGCATTCCCGCTCGCGTACGCCGCTACGCAGGCTGTCTCGAACGCCGGAAGGTGGCAGAAGAGCGCTCCGGCGACACCGGCGAGCAGGTCGCCCGTCCCCCCGACAGTCATGGCCGGGGTCCCGGTCCGGTTGAACCTGACCCGAGCCCCGTCGGAGATGACGTCGACCGGACCTTTGAGCAGAACGGTCCCCGTCGTTGCAGCAGCCTTCACGCACCGGCCGCGCGCTACGAGGTCCGCCGGGGGTTCGGTCCCGGTCATCCGGGCGAACTCGCCGGCGTGTGGGGTGTAGATCGTCTCCTTTGCTACCGGGAGGGGGCTGGCGAGCGCATCGGCATCAAAGACCGCTCTCTCCGCCGCCTCCGCGATGGCGAGCACGACACCGTGGCTCCCCTTCCCGAGGCCCATGCCGCAGACGACCACGTCAGCCCGATCGACGAGGCGGAGGATCGTCTCCAGGTGATCTTTCGTGACCATGTTTCCCTCCAGGCGCTCGTAGATCAGGTTGGGCATGGGGATGTAGGCGGGGGAGGCGATCCGCACGATATCGGCCCCGGCGCGGAGTGCTCCCATGGCCGCGATGTAGGGCGCCCCCTGGTAGGGCCCGCCCCCGACCACCAGCACCTCTCCGCCGGCACCCTTGTGGGCCCCGGGCGCCCGGGCCGGGACGAGCGTGAGGTCGCCGGGGCCGCAGAAGATCTCAGCCTCGATCGGGATGCCGATATCGGCGACGTCTGCGCCCTCCGCCTTGGGCCGGTGGAACGATATGACCCGGCTCGCCCGGATGCTGGGAGTGGGTATATCGACGGCGACGACCGGCGCCGGGCTTGCGTTTGCCCGGGTAACAAGGGTTGCGAGCGGTTCCCGCACCGCGCCCGAGGCCCCTGTCCCGAGCATCGCGTCGATGATGATGTCAGGTTCGTCAAAAAGGCGGTCGAGGGGCTCGACGTCGGCCGCGCACCTGACCGGGTGGAGGGCAACGGAGGAGTGCCGGAGGAGGGATGTCTGGGCTGCGGCCTCCGGGGTCATTGAGCCGCAGTCCGGGTAGACGACATCGACCGCGTCGAGGTGCTGGAGGTACCGGGCTGCCACCATTCCGTCGCCGCCGTTGTTCCCCCTCCCGCAGAGGACGAGGACACGGGAGGGGTTATAGGCAAGGACGGCATCCGCGAGTGCCCGGCCGGCGCTCTCCATCATCAGAAGCGAGGAAAGACCGAACGCCGCTGCGTTCTCTTCGACCGCCCGCATCCGGCCGGCGCTGATCACGCCGGTCTCCAGAAACTCCTGCAATCCGTTTTTTGCCATGTACCGTCCCTCAGGAGTGTTGTCTGATTGGTGCTATGGCGGTATGATCTTAGATATCTTTTGAAAAGAGGGTGTACGAGAGTGTAGATGACACCTGCGCAACGCCGTCTTTGGGCACTCTCGCTCCTTCACCCCTAGAGAGGCGCCCACGCCCCATTTACCGCACAAATCCATGCACGGATTTCCATCGGATATCGCCACGCGCTGCCCCCGCCCCTAAGGGGCGGGGGAGGAGGCCGGAGGCCGGGCGGGGTGGGGGGCACATGCCTTCTTAAAGATGGAGACAGGGGAGGGGGGATGCTCCCTCCTCCCCGTCA
>JALNXI010000335.1 GCA_023230425.1 Methanoculleus sp.
CCCCGGATGAGCAAGCACACCGTGCTCGCGTTCTTTGATGAGTGCTCTCCCCAAACCACGGCCAATACTCAGCGTATGTGGTCGTTTGGGCGCACCCCATTGGTGAAGAACACCGAGAAGATCCGGGCCAACACCTTTGGCATTTTTGCCGTCAATGGTAACTCCATTGTCACCTTCCGGGAACGCTCCAAACAAGAGGATATCCGGGAGGTGCTCAAGGAATTCAGGCGTGCAAATCCAAACAAACGCCTGGTTATCGTGCTGGACAATTTCAGTTCGCACCACGCGATTCTCGTCAGGGAATACGCTGCTGAAAACGGTATCCGCTTCGCATATCTTCCCCCATACTCTCCCGATCTCAACCCCATTGAGCAGGTATGGCGAGCGATCAAACGAGAGGTGGCAGCGACATTCATCGCCGGCCGTGAGCACCTGATGGCCACGATCACAGAGGCGTTTAAGAAGTTAGTGGCGAAGAGAAGTTATTGGGAGAAATGGGTGGTGAAATTCTTGAGTTCAAAGTATGCTTCTAAATTGTTACGGGAGTGACTATAAATATTGGGTTTTTTATTCTGATTTCTTCTTGAAGAACAGTCTGCAGTGGCATGTGCCCTGCTCCTCGATCTCTTTTTCGTGGTAGATGCAGGGGCAGATGATAATCTGGTCTTTCTCGGGGTCGCCGCTCCGGAGCCTGCAGGGGCAGTATGCCGCCCCGAACCGTTCTTTGTTCCGGGCAAGCCCGCGAAGGACGGCCGAGAGCTGTTTCTCGTCGACGTTCAGCACGTAGCCTTTCTCCTTCGCGTATTGCTTTGCCCTGGTATGCGTTGCCTCGTTCTCTTCCTCGGTCATGACTGAACTCCTACCGCATAGGCCCCCGGTGCCCGTGCTCTTCGATATGTGCTATCATTGAGTTAAAGATTTTGACGCCGTCCTCTGATCCGAGCGCGGCCTCACTCGCCCGCTCGGGGTGCGGCATCATCGCGAGCACGTTTCCCGCCTCCGAGAGGACGCCGGTTATGTTCTCCGCCGACCCGTTCGGGTTGCTCTCGGGTGTCGTGTTGCCGTGCTCGTCGCAGAACCGGAACGCGACCCTTCCGTCACCCTTCAGCCGCGCGATCACATCGTCGGAGGCGACGTACCGGCCTTCTTTGTGGGCGATAGGTACCCGGATAACCTCGCCTTCCCGGTAGAGCCCGGTGAACGGGGACGTGGTGTTCTCGACGCGGAGGTAGACATGTCGTGATATGAACTTCGGGTAAGCGTTCAGCGTGAAGGTGCCCGGGACCAGTCCGGCCTCCGAGCCGATCTGCGCGCCGTTGCATATGCCGAGGACCAGCCCTCCGCTCTTCGCGTGCCTGACGATCTCGGCCATGACCGGGGTCCGTGCAGCGATGGCCCCCGCCCGGAGGTAGTCCCCGTAGGAGAACCCGCCCGGGAGGACCACGGCATCGTAGGGGCGGCGAAGTCCGTCCTTGTACCAGACCAGGTCTGTGTCGACCCCGCAGACGTCCGTGAGAACGTGGTAGGTGTCCCGGTCGCAGTTACTGCCGCCGAACTGTACCACAGCAAATTTCATGTCTCACTCAACCTCAATCGTGTAGTGGTGAATGACCGGGTTTGCGAGGAGCCGCTCGCACATCTGCCGGGCCTCTTCCTCTGCCGCCGCCGCATCCGCCGCGTCGAGCGTGATCCGGTAGAGACGCGCTGTGCTCAGACCCTCGGTCGGGAACCCCAGGTTTGCGAGGGCGTGCCGGATGGCGCGCGCTTCAGGGTTCAGCATTCCCTCTTTGAGTGCAATGGTGATCGTTACGTCGTAGTTCATGCAGTTCCTCCTTGGGGCGGGGAGAGTATTCGCTTCGCGACACCGGCGTAGGTCTCCATGACATCCCCCTTGTTGAAACGGTAGACATCCTTGTCGAGAGATGCTCCGGTCTCCTTGTCCCAGAGTCGCATCGAGTCCATGCTGATCTCGTCGCCGACGACGATCTCCCCGTTATACCGGCCGAACTCGAGTTTGAAGTCGACCAGGGTGATGCCGCGCCGGTCAAGGTACTCCTGGAGCACCTCGTTTATCGCGAGTGCCATAGCCTTGATCTGGTCGAGTTCCTCGGGCGTGGCAAGATCCAGGGCATAGATCAGGTCGTCGTTTAACATCGGGTCGTGGTGGGCGTCGCTCTTGTAGTCGATGACGATCACCGGCGTGTCGAGTGGTTCCCCTTCCCGGAACGGATAGTTGCGCACGATGGACCCGGCCGCGACGTTCCTGACGATAACCTCAAGCGGGATCATCGTCAGGTTCCGCACCGCAATGGTAGCGGGTTCAACGCTTGCGAGGTAGTGGGTCTTGATCCCGTTCTCCTCCAGATACCTGAAGATGAAAGAGGATACTTCTGCGTTATATCTCCCCTTGCCGCCCAGGGTATCTTTCTTCCCGCCGTCAAAAGCCGTGATGTCGTCCCGGAACTTCATGATGTATACGTCCGGGTCATCGGTGCGATAGACGGACTTTGCCTTCCCTGTGTAGAGGAGGTCTACCTGTTTCATGGCCAAATCTCCTGGTAGGTGTTGATCGGGATTCATGATGAGGTTATGCACCTTCACCCCTGCTGGATGACACGAAGCCTCTCCGCAAGCCGCCGGATCAGGGGTTCGAGGAGAGGAGAATACCAGCCTTTCTCGATGTACTGCGGGTAGATGCAGAGCCGCTCCCGCAGTTCGGCGTCTCCGGCCACCCTTTTCAGTTCTTCGATCTCCGGCCAGGGGCGCTCGGGGTTGACGTAGTCGATGGTGAGCGGGGAGACCCCGCCAAGGTCGTCCACGCCGCACCCGACCAGGTGAGACGCGTCTGCAAGGTTCGGGGGTATCTGCACAGCCACATCGCGGGGGAGGATCTCCCGGGCGAGGGTTATCGTCGCACACAGTTCGCTCGTATCGGGCACCGGTGCGCCTTCCATCAGAGTCCCGGGC
>JALNXI010000336.1 GCA_023230425.1 Methanoculleus sp.
GTTCCCGGATGGCCCGTTTTGCCTTCGCCTCGAGATCGCGGTTGAAGTGCTGCTCGCAGAGGTGCAGCCCCGAGTATCGCTGGTATATGACCGCGTCGCGGCGGCACTTGCTGCACTGCATCTTTCCTCGATCATTCTTTTATCACCGTGGCACATAAATGGTGTAGAAGATGCCTGTTCCTGCAGAATACGTGCGATCCCTGCACGCCTACGAACTCCGGATCCTGCTCGCCCTCGAACGCCTCATGCGCCGTTACCAGTGGGTGCCGCTCGATGTGCTCAAGTCGGCCACAAAGTTCTCGGAGTCCGAGCTCGCCTACCGGCTGGGCAGGCTGATGGCCATGGATATGGTCAGGTACGAGAAGGTCCCCTATGAGGGTTACGCCCTCGTCTTCAACGGCTACGACAGCCTGGCCCTCCACACCCTCACCCGCCGGGGCACCATCCAGGCGCTCGGGACCCAGATTGGCGTCGGGAAAGAGTCGGAGGTCTACGAGGCGATGGGACTCGGCGTCGTGGTGCTGAAGTTCCACCGGGTCGGGCAGCGGTCGTTCCAGTCGGCCCGGCTGAAGCGGGGCTACATGCCGGAGGCCGGACACTGCCCCTGGCTATTCGCTTCGAGCAACTCGGCAAAGATGGAGTACGACGCCTTAAAGATCCTCCACCCCGCCGTCTCGGTGCCGCTTCCCATCGATCAGAACCGGCATGTTGTGGCGATGTCGTTCGTCCCGGGGGTCAACCTCTCGCGGGCGGCCCTTGCGGAGCCGGAGATGATCCTCGACGAGATCCTCGATAACGTCCGCGAGGCCTACCGCCTCGGTATCGTCCACGGGGACTTGAGCGAGTTCAACGTCATGGTCGACGAGGGGCAGTGCTGGCTGATCGACTGGCCCCAGTGGGTGGAGACCGTCCACCCCAATGCCGGCGAGATCCTCGCACGGGATATCGAGAACATCCTCCAGTACTTCAAACGGAAATACGGCCTCGAATACGCCTTCGACGAAGCACTGGCCAGGGTGGTGGGGTGAAAGTCTTCGGGATCGATATCATCAAAGGCTCGGTCCGGTCCCGTACCCGACGACCCGTCTACGCCCTCGCCCTGATGGAAGACGGCGAGATCCTGGGCGTCGAGGAGGTCACCGGGTTCCGGCTCCAGCGCCTCCTCGCCGCTGAGCAACCTGATATCCTTGCGGTGGATAGCCTCCAGGAGATCGCCGCCGACCAGCGCGAACTCCACGCCTTCCTGCAGGCGCTCCCCCCCTCGACAAAACTCGTTCAGGTGACCGGCGGCGAACGGAAAGAGACACTCGGGAAGGTCGCGGCCCGCTACAACATCAGTTTCAACAAGTTTGACCCCTACGCCGAGGCCCGGACCACAGCCCGGGTGGCCTCCCTCGGGGCGGGCGTCGAGGTGATAGCGTTTGAGAACACCACCGACATCACGGTGAGCAGGCACCGGTCGCCGGGCCGGGGTGGGTGGAGCCAGAACCGGTATGCCAGGAAGATCCACGGCGCCGTGTTGCAGAAGGCCCGGGAGATCGAGGCCCGGCTCCGGGGTGCCGGACTCGACTACGAGAAGAAGGAGACGAAGGCCTTCGGCGGATTCTCACGGGTCGCGTTCCGGGTCGTCGCCCCCCGGGACAGGGTCCCGGTCCACTCCTCCCGGGGCGCCGATGTTCAGGTCCGGGTGACCGGGAGGGAACTCGACCGGATACGGTTCGAACCGCTCTCCAGCCGCCCCCGCTACCTGATCGTCGGGCTCGACCCCGGGACGACCACCGGCATCGCCGCCGTAGACCTCGACGGCAACCTGGTCCTCCTCTCGAGTTCCCGCCAGATGACAATGTCCGATATCGTCGAGGAACTCTACCGCGCGGGAAAGCCGCTCATCGTCGCATCAGACGTCCAGCAGATGCCCTATTCGGTCGAGAAGATCCGCCGGGCGTTCAATGCCATCCCCTACACCCCGAAGCAGTCCCTCTCGGTGGAGGCGAAGTACGACCTGACCGCCTCGTTCTCGTATACGAACGACCACGAGCGCGACGCCCTCTCGGCGGCGCTGGACGCCTACCGGAGCCTCCAGAACAAGTTCCGGAATATCGCGAAGCGGGTGCAGCCCGGGTTCGACCTCGATGAGGTGCGGGCACGGGTGCTCCGGGGCCAGCCGCTCGATGCGGTCCTCGCGGACCTGAAGGGAGCCCCGGCACCGGAAAAACCGGCGACGCCCCCCGCAGAGCCTGCCGTGGAGCGGCCGGTCGAGGACGAGCGGGTGATGGCGCTCGACGGGATGGTGAAGAGGCTCCGGACCTATGTCCAGGAACTCCAGGAAGACCTCCGGGAGCGCGACCGGGAGGTGGAGCGGCTGCGGCAGGGCCTGCGTCGGGCACGGTCCGCGACCGAGCAGAAGGTCCGGCGGGACGCGGAACTCGCGACGAAAGACGCGACGATCGAGAGCCTGCGCGAGCAGATCCGGGGCGAGCGGCGGCGGTCCCGGCGACTGAAGAAGCGCCTGGAGCGTATGCAGACCGTTGCAAAGATCGAGATCTCCGAGGACTACACCCCGCTCAAGGTGCTCGACTCCCTCACCCGCGAGGGGGTGCGGGGCCTCCAGGAGGGTGTCGGCATCGCCGCGGGCGACGTCCTCTACGTCCCCCGCGCTCACGGCTGGGGGCGAGGCGTGGTGAAAGACCTCGCGGGGACGGGGGTGCGGGCGCTGGTCGTCGGCGGGGAAGGGCCCGACCCGCACCTGGTCCGGGTTGCCCGTGAGGCCAGCCTCCCCCTCCTCCCGGCCGACGCCGTGGGCCCGGATATCCGGGGCAGGACCGGGGCGGCAAAGACCGGGGCCGTCGAGGAGGCGCTCGGGGAGTGGGAGGAGGAGCAGAAGGAGTACCGGCGGGAGAAGGAGGCCGAGCGGGTCGAGTACCTCTTCAAGGAGTACCGGAGCGAGCGGGAGAAGGAGGTGCGTC
>JALNXI010000023.1 GCA_023230425.1 Methanoculleus sp.
CATCGATGAGGTATCTCTGATATACTGGTCGCACCCTTCACGGGTGCGTGGATTGAAATATTCGACGTTTTACCTCCGTCTCCATTGTATACCGTCGCACCCTTCACGGGTGCGTGGATTGAAATATCAGGAGAAGAGCGAGCGTGTCCTCGTCCGTCGTGGTCGCACCCTTCACGGGTGCGTGGATTGAAATCGGCGTGGTACGCACCAGACCCACCTTCCCCGGGGTCGCACCCTTCACGGGTGCGTGGATTGAAATTCCTGTTCCCCACTCTGTGGGGATTTTCCTATTGTCGCACCCTTCACGGGTGCGTGGATTGAAATCTCTGGCACCCCGAGAGCAGCACAGAGCCGCTGCAGGTCGCACCCTTCACGGGTGCGTGGATTGAAATACGGTATCGAGGGGCAACAGCACATCAGCCGCCAGCGTCGCACCCTTCACGGGTGCGTGGATTGAAATCTCCGTGGAGGGGCTGCGTCGGGTCCCGCAGGCGCCCGTCGCACCCTTCACGGGTGCGTGGATTGAAATTCACGCTGCAGGTTATGGGCAACGAGCGCCTCCGTCGCACCCTTCACGGGTGCGTGGATTGAAATCCGTAGACTCGGAGCACGGCCGCGGCGGTCCCGGAGGCGTCGCACCCTTCACGGGTGCGTGGATTGAAATTGCCCCATGTGCATGCCGATGCTGCCGAGGACGGGTCGCACCCTTCACGGGTGCGTGGATTGAAATTGTTGGCCGGTCTCATCCACAACAACAGGCGCCGCGGTCGCACCCTTCACGGGTGCGTGGATTGAAATCACCTGGACCCCGCCATGCCGAAGATGGAGGACGTCGCACCCTTCACGGGTGCGTGGATTGAAATCCCTCGGGATTGATGATCGCACGCGGGCAGACGGTGTCGCACCCTTCACGGGTGCGTGGATTGAAATACCGGATCGGACAGCACCACCCCTGTGAGTATTACTGTCGCACCCTTCACGGGTGCGTGGATTGAAATATGGAACTATATCCCAACAAGACCAGCGTCCGATTGTCGCACCCTTCACGGGTGCGTGGATTGAAATAGGATGCGCCGCAGTACGAATCCCATAGGAATTAGTCGCACCCTTCACGGGTGCGTGGATTGAAATTTCGAGACCCCGGAGAGCATGGCAAGCGTCGGCGGGTCGCACCCTTCACGGGTGCGTGGATTGAAATTTTCCCAGTTCGCGGTATCGGGCCTGGATGTTGGTCGCACCCTTCACGGGTGCGTGGATTGAAATCATAACCGGGGGGACAATCAAAAATTGGGAACTCGCGTCGCACCCTTCACGGGTGCGTGGATTGAAATCAAGCCCCATCTACCCATGTCCGGCCTACACTGTAGTCGCACCCTTCACGGGTGCGTGGATTGAAATCTTCCGAAGATCACAGCCTCGACGTGATAGGGCTTGTCGCACCCTTCACGGGTGCGTGGATTGAAATTCATATCCCGCCGGACTCGCCAGCACACTCAGAGTCGCACCCTTCACGGGTGCGTGGATTGAAATAACAATCAACCGGGAGTTGAATCTACATGATGTCGTGTCGCACCCTTCACGGGTGCGTGGATTGAAATCTCGTGGACGAGCTGGTCGCTGATCGACTCGGGAGTCGCACCCTTCACGGGTGCGTGGATTGAAATCTTTTGCTATTGTTCCTGCAACCTTTGCCCCCTGTCGCACCCTTCACGGGTGCGTGGATTGAAATTGGAAGGAGAAGGGGGGCGTGGTGTCAGACGAGGTCGCACCCTTCACGGGTGCGTGGATTGAAATTCGTGGCACTCAGCACAGAGGACCAGCCTCAGATCGTCGCACCCTTCACGGGTGCGTGGATTGAAATCGCAAGTTGCGGAATGAGGATTATGCACTCCTAGTCGCACCCTTCACGGGTGCGTGGATTGAAATCTGCTCCTGATGCAGCTCGCGCGGACGTACCAACGTCGCACCCTTCACGGGTGCGTGGATTGAAATATCGGGATCCAATACCAGAAATTGAGTGAATACGGGTCGCACCCTTCACGGGTGCGTGGATTGAAATCTCAGGAAAGTCGTTGAATACAACGCCGCAGCAAGTCGCACCCTTCACGGGTGCGTGGATTGAAATACCAGTTATCGGCTGACCCCCGCAGGACTGCGTCGCAGTCACACCCCTCGCGGGTTGTGAGTTGAAATTTCTTGTCGCCGAGGAAGTCATGCTTGAAGAAGGTGTCACATCCGCGGTGTAGGGTTGAAATTCTTCAAGCAGCACGACTAAGTATAAGTTGCAAGTGTCACACCTTTCACGGGTGTGTGGATTGAAATCATACTCTATTCCCTGTTGTACACGACGCGACTGGACACCGTATCGCCGGGGTGTGCGATATCTTCCATCGTCACACCCCTCACGGGTGTGTAACTTGAGAGATCTGCACGCATGCAGCATCACCCGGAGCACCAGAGTCGCATCGTTTCCGGGCGTTTGGGTTGAAGGCACTGATCATGCGATCCCGCATCGTTTGTGCAGGCGCTTCCCACCCAACTACCTCGTCTGACCACGCGTTCACGTACCGAAAGTACATCTCACTCTCTCCTCGTATTCCATTCCCACACACGCACCCATCCCTCCCCTCCTTGCGAGCACACCCCGGCAGTCCGCACGTCCTCTCCTCCGACGATGGGCACGGGCATGAAGTGGATAAAAACCATGGAAAAAGCGCGCACGGGCTACAGGTGCAGATCCCGGCGGAGAAGCAAGGGACCGGGCGTCCTGCCCGGGAGGAGGCCGGATCGTCCTTACGGTATCGGCACAAAATTCCCGAGTTTCGCGGCTCGTTCAGGCGACGTAACTCCTGGGAAAAGAACTTCAAAAAATCATTTGTTTCCAAAACAGTGATGGGCTCGTCGAGATTCGAACTCGAGACCTCCGCCATGTCAAGGCGACGTCATAACCAGCTAGACCACGAGCCCGTGCCTGCCTAGTAAAGTTGGTGCTCCGGGTATAAAATTATTCCCTTCCCCCATAAACCGCCCCGTGCCGGCTCCGCGCCGCCAGGGGCCGGCACGCGGTATAAAAAGGGGTGATTGGCCGGGGCCGATCAGATCTCGGCATGCTTTGCCGTGTAGATGCCGTCGATCTTTTTGATCTCTTCCATCGCATCGGCCGGCACCGAGGAGTCGACGGTGAGGACCATCAGCGCCTCTTCGCCGGGCTTGTGCCGTCCTACCTGCATCCCGGCGATGTTCACGTTCACCCGGCCGAGGATCGTCGCGGCCTTCCCGATGACGCCCGGCTTGTCGGTGTGGCGGGATATGACCACATGGCCGGTCGGGGTCAGGTCAGTCATGTACCCGCCGATGCTCACGATCCGGGCGCGGTTCGGGGCGGAGACACTGCCGCTCACCGACTCGGTCATCTTATCGGTCTTTGCAGTGATGCTGATGATGTTCCGGAAGCCCTGCGCCTCCTCGGTGGTGGTCTCGCTCATCCGGATACCGCGCTCCTTTGCGACGAACTCCGCGTTCACGATGTTGACCGGCATCTGCAGGATCGGGTCCAGCAGACCCTTCAGGATGACGCGGGTGATGAACTTCGTGTTCGGCATCTGGGCGACCTCACCGCCGTAGGTGATCTCGATCGACTCAAGGCGCCCCTCGATGAGCTGGATGAGGAGGCGGCCCATCTTCTGCGCGAGCATCACGTAGGGCTCAACCAGCGCCTGCTGCTCCGCAGGGACCATCGGCGCGTTCACCACGTACTTCGCCGAACCGCCCTCGAGCACGCTGAGGCACTGGTTTGCCACCGATGTGGCGACGTTCTTCTGCGCCTCGACCGTGCTTGCCCCAAGGTGCGGTGTAACGATCACCTGGTCCAGACCGAGGATCGGGGATTCCGTCGGCGGTTCCGTCTCAAAGACGTCCAGCGCCGCGCCGGCGATCTTGCCGCTCACAATCCCGTCCGCGAGCGCTTTCTCATCGATGATCCCGCCGCGGGCGCAGTTGATCAGCCGGACACCGTCCTTCATGGTAGCGATAGACTTTGCGTTGATGACGTGGCGCGTCTCCTTGATCAGCGGCGTGTGAACCGTAATGATATCCGCCCTCCGGAAGAGTTCGTCGAGCGGCACCATCTCCACACCGAGGTTTGCAGCCCGTTCCTTGCTGATGAAGGGGTCGTAGGCAATGCACTTCATCTCCATCGCCTGTGCACGCTTCGCCACCTCGCGCCCGATACGCCCGAATCCCATGATGCCGAGGACCTTGTCGTTGAGTTCGACTCCCATGAATTTGGAGCGCTTCCACTCACCTTTCTTGAGCGATGCGGTCGCCTGGGGAACATTGCGCGCGAGCGAGAGCATCATCGCCATCGTATGCTCCGTGGCCGCCAGGGTATTTCCTTCCGGAGCATTGGCAACGATGATGCCCCGGCGCGTCGCCGCCTCGGTATCAATATTGTCGACCCCGGCACCGGCGCGGCCGATGAACTTCAGTTTCGCTCCCGCGTCGATGACACGCGCCGTCACTTCGGTACCCGAGCGCACCAGCAGGGCATCGTAGTCTCCGATAGTAGCAACGAGCTGATCCTCGGTCAGCCCGGTTTTGACATCCACGTCGCTGAATTCTTTGAGGATGTCAATCCCTTCCTCTGCCAGCGGGTCGCTGACCAGCACTCTATATTTCACAGTTCAACCCATATCTGATTCGACATCATGTGTATTGATGCTTTTTCCTCCGAAATCTTTTATGTAATGGTGAGAAGTATATGTGTGGTGCGAGCATGAAGGAAATGCCCAACATTCTGTGGCTCGAGGAAATAAAGAAGGAAGATATCATCTCCGTAGGTGGAAAGGGAGCATCTCTGGGGGAAATGACCTCGATTGGCCTTCCCGTGCCGAAGGCGTTTGTGGTGACCGCCCAGGCATTCCGCAGGTTTCTCATTGAGACCGGGATCGAAGATACCCTCTTCCGCAGACTGGAGCGCCTGGATGTTGAAGATAATGGAGCGCTGGAGTCCGTCTCCAGGGATGTGCAGGACATCGTCCTGAGCGTCGATATGCCCGATCACATCCGCGAGGAAGTTATCGATGCATACGCCCGGATGGGGGCGAACGGAACGGTCGTCGCCGTCCGATCGAGCGCAACCGCCGAAGACCTGCCTGAAGCCAGTTTCGCCGGCCAACAGGAGACGTTCCTCAATATTCTCGGTGACGTTGACCTCCTTGATGCGGTCCAGCGGTGCTGGGCCTCGCTGTATGGCGCGCGGGCCATCTACTATCGGGCAAAGCAGGGATTCGACGACCGGAGCGTGAACATCGCCGTCGTCGTGCAGGAACTCATCCGGTCGGAGAAGTCCGGCGTCATGTTCACCTCCCACCCCGTCACCGGCGAGCCCCTGACGATCGTCGAGGGTTCCTGGGGGCTCGGCGAAGCCGTCGTCTCGGGCAGTGTCTCGCCTGATAACTACGTCTTTGACCTGCGCTCGGAGCGCGTGGTCGACCGTCTGGTCGCCGAGAAGGAGATCATGATCGTGCCTGAGGGCGAGCACGGGACGAAGGTTGTCGAGCTCTCCGCCCAACAGCGCACTGCTCCGGTCCTCTCCGACGCAGAGGTGGCGCGCCTCGCCATGCTCGGTAAGATCGCAGAGGACCACTACAGCGTCCCGCAGGATATCGAGTGGGCGATCGTCGGGGACGACGTCTTTATCCTCCAGTCCCGGCCCATCACGACCATCCGGCGGCCGGAGATCCCCCGCCCCGGATCCGAATCTGCAGGGCAGCCGAAAGGCCCGCTCGGCGTGGTGCTGCTGGAAGGCCAGGGCGCTTCCCCCGGCATCGCGAGCGGCCGGGTCGTGATCATCCGTGACGTCAGGGATACGAGCACGATCAGGGATGGCGATATCCTGGTCACCAAGATGACCAACCCCGACATGGTGCCGGCGATGCGGCGGGTCAAGGCCATCGTCACCGACGAAGGCGGCATGACCTGTCACGCGGCCATCGTGAGCCGCGAACTCGGGACGCCTGCGGTTGTCGGGACAAAGAAAGCAACGAAGCTGCTCCGGGACGGACAGGTCATCACCGTCGACGGGGAGAAGGGCACCATCTACGAGGGAGCGGTTGAGGCGCCGGCAGCGGCAGCACCGGCAGCCGCGCCGGCAGCGGCAGCGCCCGCCCCGATGATCACCGGCACGCTCGTCAAGGTGAACGTCTCCCTCCCCGAGGCCGCAAAGCGGGCCGCCGCCACCGGTGCGGACGGAGTCGGCCTTCTCCGGATCGAGCACCTGATCCTCGGCCTCGCCAAGACTCCGGGCTGGTATGTTGAGCACGGTGCGGAAGAGGAGTTCATTGGCGAGCTCTACGGCGGCATCAAGACGGTGCTCGATGCGTTCCCGGGAAAGCCTGTCTGGGTCCGGACCCTGGATGCCCCTACCGACGAGTTCCGGAACATGCAGGGTGGCGAAGAGGAACCGATCGAGCACAACCCGATGCTCGGCTGGCGCGGCATCCGCCGGGACCTCCGGAGCCCTGAACAGTTCCGCATGCAGATAGAGGCCTTCAAGAGGCTCTGGGCCGCAGGCTACAGCAATCTCGGCGTTATGTTCCCGCTGGTCAACCACCCCGACGAGTTCATCCAGGCCCGGGCGATGATGAAAGGCTGGGGAGTCGACGTAGAGAACGTGACCCTCGGCGTCATGGTCGAGGTCCCGAGCAGCGCCATCCTCATTGAGGACTTCATCAAGGCCGGGATCCGGTTCGCTTCGTTCGGGACGAACGACCTCATCCAGTACACGCTCGCCATCGACCGGAACAACGAGCATGTCGCCGATATGTACGAACCCGAGCACCCTGCTGTGCTCAGGTTGATCGATTACGCGATCAAAGCCTGCCGGGAGCACGGCGTTGAGTGCTCCATCTGCGGCCAGGCCGGCTCCGACCCCGATATGGTTGCGTGGCTCGTCGGGCACGGCATAACCAGCGTCTCCGCAAACATCGATGCGGTCCCCCGCATCCGTGAGGCCGTGGCCCGGAAAGAACGGCAGATTCTCCTTGATGCGGCGAGAAGAAATGCGTGAGCATGGATGCCCTGAGGAGGATCTTTTCTCCTTCCTCTCGTCGAAGCGGCGAGAGGACCTTGGCTACCGGAATATATTAAGTTCGATGTGCACGCCGCCGCATCCGGTCGCGGCACGGGCGCATGCCATGTTCCTCGAGACCAACCTCGGAGACCCCGGGCTCTTCCCCGGGACGGCTGCGCTTGAGGAACTGCTCGTCCAGAGGCTCGGCGCGCTGATGCACCACCCGGGAGCCGGTGGGTATGCGACCTCCGGCGGGACGGAGTCCAATATCCAGGCGTTCCGGATAGCAAAGAAGCGAAAGTCGGTGAAGTCCCCGAATGTGGTGGTCCCGGCGTCGAGTCACTTCTCGTTCCAGAAGGCCTGCGACATCCTGGGGCTCGAGATGCGGACGGCGCCGCTCGACGATCAGTTCCGGATAGACACGGAGACGCTCGAAGGTCTTATAGACAGAAACACGGTCGCTCTCGTCGGCATCGTCGGGACGACCGAGTATGGAGTGGTCGATCCCATCGCCTGCCTCTCCGATCTGGCCGAGGATCGGGATACCTTCCTTCACGTCGACGCCGCATTCGGTGGGATGGTGATCCCATTCCTTGACCGGCCGGTCCCGTTCGACTTCCGGCTCCCCGGCGTCGACTCCATCTCCGTCGACCCCCACAAGATGGGAATGAGCACCATCCCGGCAGGGTGTCTCCTCGTCCGGAACCCGCGGTGGTTCTCATGCCTCAACGTCGATACGCCGTACCTGACGGTGAAGCAGGAGTGCACCCTCGCCGGCACCCGGCCCGGGGCATCAGTGGCAGCCGCGTTTGCAGTCCTTGAGTACCTGGGGATGGACGGCATGCGGGCGGTGGTCGCCGGGTGCATGGAGAACACTCGAAGGCTGATCGAAGGGATGGAGACGCTCGGTTACCAGAGAGCGGTGACCCCTGATGTCAACGTGGCGACGTTCTCCTGCGACCGTGCGCCTGCCGGCTGGCGGGTCTCGAGGACCCGGGCCGGGCATATGCGGATCGTCTGTATGCCTCACGTCACCCGCGACGTGATAGAGGCGTTTCTCGGAGACATGAGTGATATGCATGCTTGAACGGCTGATACATTCGCTGGAAGCCTCCCCGGTCATGAAGCGGGGAGAGTACAACTACTTTATTCACCCGATCACCGACGGGGTGCCGCTCGTTGAGCCTGCGCTCCTCCGCGAGGTCGGGTGTGCTATGGTGCGGGTCCTCGACCTTGACGGCGTCGACAAGATCGTCGTCTGTGAGGCGATGGGTATCCACATCGGCGTTGCCTTCTCCATGATGACCGACATCCCGCTGGTGGTCGTCAGGAAGCGCTCCTACGACCTGCCCGGGGAGATCGCGGTGCACCAGACCACGGGCTACTCGAAGGGAGAACTCTACTTGAACGGCGTTGGTGCGGGCGACCGTGTCGTGATCATCGACGACGTCTGCAGCACCGGGGGGACACTCCGCGCCCTTATCAGCGCGATCGAGCAGGTAGGTGCCGAGATCGCCGATATATGCGTCGTCATCGGCCGGGGCGACGCGGATATCGGCCGGCCGCTCAGGACCCTGGTCAGGATCGAGGTCTCCGAGGATCGGGTGCGTGTCGTTGATACCTGTCTCTGACCTCGCCGAGAGGCTCCACGAGCGCGGGGCGCGGAGCGTCGCCCTCCAGTTCCCTGCCGGGCTCGCGCGGCAGGCGCCGCAGGTGGCCGCGGCTCTCCGCGATGCAGGGTTTCTTGTGGTCGTCAGCGGCGACCCCTGCTATGGGGCCTGCGACCTTGCGCTCGATGCCCTTGCATACGCCGACGTCCTGGTCCACTTCGGCCATGCGCCGGTCGAGGAGCGCCCGGATGTCATATACGAGCCCGTCCGCTTCGACTTCGATGTGAGCGTTCTTGATGCGGCCCTACCGCTGCTTCGTGCCCGCCGTATCGGTCTCGTCACCACGGTCCAGCACGTCCACCTGATCGATGCGATGACGGCGTTTCTCCGGGAGCACGGCATCGAGGCGGTCGTCGCTCCCGGCGACGGGCGCACGCCGCTTCCCGGGCAGGTGCTCGGGTGCAACTTCACCGCCGCACGGGCGACGGGGGCGGACGAGATCCTCTTCGTCGGGACCGGGGTCTTCCACCCTATCGGCATCCAGCTCGCCACCGGGGCCCGGGTGGTGGCGCTCGACCCCTACACCCGCGAAGTGCAGGAGGTGGACGCTTCCCGCCTGGTCCGCCGCCGCGCCGCGGTGATGGAGAAGGCACAGGGTGCCGCAAGTTTCGGGATCATCGTCAGCACAAAGAGCGGGCAGCAGCGGCCGGGCCTTGCCCGGCGGCTCGTCGCCCTCTCCGACCGCGCAGTGCTTGTGATGATGCGCGAGGTCTCTCCCGGCGAGCTGCTCGACCTCGGGTTTGGGGCATACGTGAACACCGCCTGCCCCCGGCTCGCCTACGACGACCAGATGCGGTTCCCCGTCCCGGTGCTGACGCCGCCGGAGTTCGAGATCCTCTGCGGGGCCCGGGCCTGGGATGACTACACGATAGACGAATACCTCTCCCCATGAACCTCCGGCACCTGGAGATGCGGCTCGAACGCCTGGAGGGGTTTGAGCGGCCGACGGCGCGCCTCGAACAGTACCAGACCCCGGCACCGGTAGCAGCCCGCCTCCTCCATCACGCCGCCATGCAGGGGGCGATCGAGGGGCGCCGGGTCTGCGACCTCGGGTGCGGGACGGGGATCCTCGCCTGTGGCGCGGCCCTCCTCGGTGCCTCCGCCGTGACCGGTATAGACATCGACCCGGGCGCGATAGACGTCGCCCGGCGGAACGCTGGAATGCTCGGTGTCACCGTGGAGTTCCTCGCCGCGGATGTCCGGAGCCCCGACGTCGACTGGGCGGGGCTCGCGTGCGATACCGTCGTTATGAACCCGCCGTTCGGGGCGCAGAAGGCGCACGCCGATCGGCCGTTCATCGACCGGGCGCTCGAACTCGCGGGCGTGGTCTATGGGATCTTCAACGAAGGCTCGACCTCGTTCGTGGCTGCCTACACCGAAGGCCGGGCGACGATCGACGAGGTGATCCGGTGTGCATTCCCGCTCAAGCGGACGTTTGCACACCACCGCAAGGAGCGAGTGGATATTACGGTAGAGGTCATACGCTTAAGGCGGATCTAATACTGTGACCTCCGATACGAAATCAGTCTGGGGACTCTCCGCCGCCCACCTGGTGACCGACCTCTACTCGCCGGTCCTCCCTGCCATCCTGCCGCTCCTCATTGCAGAGCAGGGCTACTCGTTCTTCCTTGCCGGGCTGATCATCACGGTCTACAACCTCACATCGTCGCTCGTGCAGCCGCTCGTCGGCTGGGTCTTCGATACCCGGGGGTTTGCCGTCCACATCAGCACGACGGTCCTCATCAGCGCGACGTTCATATCCGTCATCGGCCTCTTCGACAACTACTACCTTGTCCTCGCATCCGTCGCCGTCGCCGCGCTGGGACACGCCTTCTTCCACCCGAGCGCGCTCGGAACCGTCAGCCGCCTGACCCGCGACGCGAGCCGGGGCCGGATCACCTCCTACTTCGTCATCGGCGGCAACCTGGGCTACGCCATCGGCCCCATATGCGCAGGGGTCGCTGTCGGGCTCATGGGCCTTCAGGGCCTCGTCTTGCTCGTCATCCCCGGCATCGTGATGGCGGTGGTCCTCCGGCGCATCCTCCCGCCACCGGAGCGCCTCAAGACCCCTGTTGCGGCCCCCAGGACCGAACGGCCCGCATACCGGGCGATCGCTCTCCTGGTCGCGGCCTCGGGCCTCCGGGCATGGGCAATCTTCGGCTCGGTCGCTTTCCTCCCGACCATCCTCACCTTGCGGGGCATCGACCTCGTGACCGCGAACCTGCTGGTCTCGGGCATGCTCATCGCCGGGGTCGTGGGGCAACTCGTCGGGGGCACGCTCTCCGACCGCTACGGCCGCAAAGAATACACGCTCATCGGGCTTGTTGCCGCCATCCCGCCGTTCATTATATTCCTCACGACCGGGGGCATCGTCTCCCTGGTCGCGATGATCGTCTTCGGGTTCATCCTCTGGTCGACCTTCGCCGTCACCGTCGCCATGGCCCACGAGATGGCCCCGGGGAACGTCGGGCTCGTCTCCGGCCTGATGCTCGGGCTTGCGGTCGGCGTGGGCGGGATGGGGGTTGCGGTCACCGGGTGGATCGCCGACCTGACGGCCTCGCTCCCGCTCGGCCTCATGACGATCCCGCTCGCGATCGTCCTTGCTGTCCCGCTCTTCCTTGCCGTCCCCTATCCCTGGAAGTCGCTCTCCCGGAGCCGGCCTTTCTCCCGGTGATGATCCGGCTCCAACCTCTTAAGTATAGGGAGAGCGGATGCATCCGCGATGGTCACCCGGTTCCAGCGCTACCGGCAGATTGCGGATGTGCTGTCCAGGTATGGTTTTGGGATCCTCGTCGAGGAGGTTTTTCCCGGGGTCGGGCGGTTACGGGGGGCCCGGAAGCCCGTCGAGGAGAAACGGACGGTATACGAACGGATCCGTCTTGCTATCGAGGAACTGGGGCCCGCCTACATAAAGTTCGGCCAGATCATGAGCACCCGCCGGGAACTCCTCCCGCCCGAACTTATCGAGGAACTGCAGAGGCTGCAGGACCGGGTTGCTCCGCTCCCGTTTGAGGAGATTAGGCCGGTGATCCGGGAATATTGCCCGAACCTTGAGGAGTGTTTCGATATCATCGAGGAGGAGCCGGTCGCAGCGGCTTCCCTCTCCCAGGTGCATCGTGCGGTGACAAGAGACGGCCGGGTCGTCGCCCTCAAGGTGCAGCGCCCCGGGATCGTTGACCTTATCGAGACCGATCTCCTGATCCTGCAGTCGCTTGCAAGGCGGGTGGAGTCGATATTCCCGGACCTGCGGGTCTATAACCTGCAGGGCATGGTGGAAGAGTTCTCAGTCCAGATCCGGCGCGAGCTGGATTTTTCCCAGGATGGGATGAACGCGGAGCGTCTCCGGAGGAACATGCACGATATCCCGTGCGTGCTCATTCCCCGCATACACTGGCATATCTCCGGCCCCCGCCTGCTTGCCATGGACTATATCGAAGGAGTGAGGATCGACGACGTGGAGGCCATCCGGGCGTTCGGTCTCTTTCCGGAGGAGATCGCGGACCTCGGGTTTCATGCCTACGTCAATCAGATCTTCGTTGACGGTTTCTTTCACGGCGACCCGCATCCCGGAAACCTCCTGGTGACGGCTCAGGGCGAGATCGCCTTTCTCGACTACGGCATCGTCGGTGTCCTCCGCCCGGAGAGAAGGCGCGTCTTCGTCGATCTCCTCCTCGCCATGACCCGGACGAACGTCACCGGGGTGATCACGGCGCTCGGGAGGCTTGATGTGCACATCAATCCGGCGGATCTCGATGCCGTGAAGGATGACCTCTACCTGGTCCTGCTCGATTACCGGGAGATGAAACTCGAACGGGTGAACTTTGCGGTTGCGATCCGGGGTCTGACCGATACTCTTCGCAGGTATCACATCCGTGTCCCGCCCAGCCTGATGCTCATGATGAAGGTGATCGTCATGGTGATGGACATCGGCATCCGGCTCGATCCGACGTTTAACTTCGACCAGAAGATCCGTCCGTACCTGATAGAGATTGCCGCACAGCAGCGGTTATCTCCCGAGACCATGGGGAATGCGGTGCGTTCCCTGGTGAGCGCGGCGGAGGGCCTGCTCGCCATCCCGGAGAACGTGAACGAGACCTTAAAGACCCTCTCGGAGGGCACCGTCACGATCGAGCTCGAGGATAACGACCTCCAGAGGATCGTCGGCGTCATCGACCGGACGAGCGACAAGATCATCGTCGGGCTGGTGGTCGCTGCGATCGTCGTGGGCTCGTCGCTGATACTCCGGGTGGCCGACCTCCCGATCCCCGGATATGTCTCGACCCTCGCCGCCCTGGGGTATGTGTTTGCGGTAGTTATCGGGTTCTATGCGGTCTATAGCGTCCTCAGGCATGGTCGCGCTCTCCGGCGGTGAGGGAATGGGGATAACCGGGGATCCAGCCCTGTCCCTGCACTGCCTCATGCAGCCAACACCCCGATCTTCATCGGTCGAGCCTGTGGCCGACACAGCCTCATTGGCGTTTGGGGATGCCCATACAAAAGCCGGCCAGCACACCGGCGCGTCCAGCCTGCCGGGATGCCCCTTTCCCGCCGTGCATCCCCGACCCCACGCTGCAGGTGAAGCCGGGATACCGCTCCCCGTGCCGGAGGGCGGGCATAAAAATGTTATTCTGATTTCTTCTTGAAGAACAGTCTGCAGTGGCATGTGCCCTGCTCCTCGATCTCTTTTTCGTGGTAGATGCAGG
>JALNXI010000337.1 GCA_023230425.1 Methanoculleus sp.
AAGCCCGGTCGAGTTCTTCGCTTCGGCAACGACCGCACGGGCGAATGCCTCGGCGTAGGCAGGGGTCACGCGGCGGTGTTTTATGGAGAGCACATCCCGGGCAAGGATACGCACGATTTCATCGTCAGGGGCGCCTGCAGCGAGGTGCCGGCGGCTGATCTCTTCTACATCCATTGTATGAGTGGTCGGTGCCCGACCAGATAAAAGGAGTGGCGAGGGACAGGCAAAGATTCAAGCGGGCCTGCGCCGACAGTTGAAGAATGACGGGTGCGCAGATGATCGCCGCATGTTCTATCGCCGGTTCCGACTCCGGGGGAGGGGCGGGTATCCAGGCAGATTTAAAGACGTTCACCGCACTCGGTGTCTGGGGGCTGACGGTCATAACAGCGGTCACGGCCCAGAACACCCGCGAGGTGCGGGGGACCTGGATGCTCCCGGCGGACGCGGTGCGGGCTCAAATTGGGGCGGTCGCCGATGACTTCGCTATCGGGGCGTGGAAGACCGGGATGCTCGGCAACGCCCAAAATGTCCGGGCCGTCGCGGAGGCCCTGCCGGAGGGAGCAGCACTTGTCATCGACCCGGTGATGGTCTCGACGTCGGGCCACCGGCTGCTTAGAGAGGACGCGGTTGCCGATCTCGTGGACCTGCTCATCCCCCGGGCGGCGGTCGTCACCCCAAACCTCCCGGAGGCCGAGGTGCTCGGCCGGATGAACGTCGTGACCGTCGAGGATATGGGCGAGGCGGGCCGGCGGATCCTGGATCTCGGTGCCCGTGCCGTGGTGGTGAAAGGGGGGCATCTCGCCGGCGGTGCAGCAGTCGACCTCTTTGTCGACCCTGACGGGGAAATAAGGCTCTCCGGGGAGCGCTATCCTTATTCGGTGCACGGGTCGGGATGCTGCTTCTCTGCGGCGCTCACGGCATACCTCGCCGGGGGAATGTCCGCGCGGGAGGGGTTCGCCGCCGCCCGGGAGTTCATCGATACGGCCATCCGGGAAGCGGCCGGAGGCCCGGGGCCCGTGAGGATCGTCAACCCCGGGGGAACGATTTTTCACCGGCACTGAAACAATATTTCCCTCTCCGGGGCCATTGTGACGATTGTTTCCAACTTTTCCGAATTAATCAGGCATATTTATAACCAGACAAAAACATGGTGGATTTCCAATATAGCTAGCATTATGCACCGGAAATGGAAAAAAACCATTTGATGATATAAAACAGATACGCAATTTTAATAACCAAGTGCTTGTAACTATTGTAAGAATGGATGAGATCGACGATGCGATCCTTCGGGAGCTGCAGAGAGACGGGCGGATGTCTATGGCAGAGCTCGGCTCGATGCTGGGCATAGCACCGTCGACAGTCTTCAAAAGGATCGAGAAGCTGAAGAACGCCGGTATCCTCGAACGGTTCACGATCGTCGTCAACCAGAAGTGTTTCGAGCATACGCTGGTCGCATTTTTAAACGTCAGGGTCCACCCGGACGGAAAGCCTGAGGTCGAGGCGTTCATGCGGGACCTCCCGAGTATCCTTGAACTCTACGAAGTGCTTGAACCCGGGGATTTCTTCGTCAAGGTCCGGGTGCAGAACATATCCGAGTTGAAGCGGAGCGTGCTCGTCCCCCTCTCCAGCCTTCCGGGAGTGAAGGATATCCAGACGATCATCTCGGTGAGGAAGGTCAAGGAACAGACATGAACGGAATACAGATTGAAACCATGCACCAGATGCTTGCGATTGTGACGCTCCTCCTCGGAGCGCTCCTCATCGCCGTCATCTACAATGCCTACCGGATCGTGAGGCAGCCGACCCTGCTCCTCTTCATCTACGGGCTTTTCACGCTGATCGTGGGGATCACGTTTGCCGATCTCGTAAGTATCTTCACGCCCGATGATTTCATTGTCCTCTGGTCGGCGGTCTTCTCGCGTATCGTGGTGATCTTCGGCCTCTGTGTGATGGCCTACGGCATCCTGAGAGGATAAGATGCGCACCGGTACTTCGTTTGCCCGGGACTGGCAGTTGATCAAGGTAGCCCGGTCCCTGCGGCGGCACGACGTCGCCGGACCGCTCGTGAAGAAACTCCTTGCGGACGCCTCCCCCGGCCTTACGGAGCAGATCACCGTCATCGCCGGGCGGCTCGGCGAAGAGAACGGAACGGCGCTCCTCGCCCACACCGAGGAACGGTTCGATTCCCCAACCCTGATGGAAGGGCTCCTCCTGACGTGGGGGATTCCCTGCGAGTCCACGGATACCGACGACGGGAGCGTGGTTATCGCCATCGGCGGCGACGGCGCAGCAGCGGCGATCCAGGAGGCCTTAGCAGACGTCCGGGTGGCCAGGCCTTACCTCGCCGGCTATGCCCGGGCGCTCCAGGCCGACGCGGTGCTCGAGCCCGGCGCCGGCAGCAGTATGACGATCCGGTTCCCGCCCCGCGGCGAGTAAGGGCGGGGCTGGTTTTTGACCGGCGGTTCGGACGCACTCTCTCGCATCTCCGGGCGGCTGCGGCAGAACCACGGGGTCTCGTTTCCGCACGGGTGCGACCGTATCTTCCGGGAAGCCTTTTTGAAAATATTTATGTAGGGTAAAGTCCGTTCGTTTATCTGAAGCGTTTCATCGCTTTGAGATGGAGCGCTATCCGGAGGATACGTTATGGAGACAAGCGGAATACGATCGTGTCAGAGCTGCGGGATGCCGATGAGCACAGAGGAGCATTTCGGGACGGAAGCGGACGGCACACTCTCGAAGGACTACTGCGCGAACTGCTACCAAAACGGCGCTTTCACCGAACCCGGGATCACCATCGACGAGATGGCGGTGAAGTGCTCCGCGATCCTGTCGCAGTTGTTTTGCATCCCTGCCGCAAATGCAGAACGGTTCGCCCGGGAACAGATGTCGTGCCTGAAGAGGTGGACCGGGAGGGAGATCCCTGCCTGCGGGAGCTGCGGGATGCCCCTTGCCC
>JALNXI010000338.1 GCA_023230425.1 Methanoculleus sp.
CTGGGCGTGGCCGAGGAAGATGTCGAGCCCGCCGGGGCGGGGTGGCTCCGCCACCGGTTCCGGGGCCGGGCGGGGTGCGACGATCCGGCGGGGAGCGGGCGGCGGCGGCGGCGCGAGCGGCTCCTCCTCTACCTCTACCTCTTCCTCCTCGTCCTCGTCGGCGAAGACGGGGTCGTCCCACTCGTCCTCCTCCGTCTCTGTCTCCTCTTCGGCCGGAGACACGGACGTTGCGGCCTCCGCCTCCTCCAGGGTGGCGGGCGTCTCCATCGTAGGTGCGGGAGGCTTTGCCGCCGGGGCCGGCCGGTCGATGACGATCTTTTCGGCAACGTCGGCCATCAGCGCCCGCCCGAGGTCGCGGAGGTGTGCGTCGTAGAGGTCCCGATCCCTGATGATGAACCGGGCAAGGTCGACCCCATCGTCCTGAGGCACCTGTTCAAGGACATAGATCGAGTCGGCGAGGAGGCCGAGCACCCTTGATAGTTCGCGGCGATGGGCCGATGACGCCCGGATACGGTCATAGTCCTCGCCGCAGGAGAGGTAGCGTAGAACGGTGAACGTCGAGTGGAACGACTCAAGGAGCATATCGTAGTGTTCCCGGACTCCCGGGTCGATCGTCTCGAGCATCCCCTTGAGGATATACGCAAACTCCGGCGGGAATGTGTAGACGACGCCACCGGCACCAGGCCCGTCGAGGTCGTAGGCGTGGGCAAGGACCGCGCACCCGGCGGCCTTGAGCCGGGAGGCGAACTGCTCGCACTCCTCAAAGAGCGCGGAATTGTTGTTGAGGAGAAAACTAACGAACGTCTCTTCGGTGCGGGGGAGCGAGGACGGGAAGGTCTTGTTGACGTATGACCCCTTCACGGTCCCCGCGAGGAGGGCCGGGACGACCGCGTGGATCTCACGGGCCAGACCACGGATATCCAGCACCCGGATCCGGGCTTCCATCAGCGGCCGGGCAATCGCTTCTCCGGCAGGGGTCGCCTTGATCACCGTCGTGCCGTGCCAGGAGGCGGACTCGATGAGGGCAACCTGCGCAAGCACGAAGAGCGGCCCCGACGTATAGGCGTAACAACTCTGCTCGATCACGCCCTGCCCCTCTCCCCGGGACGACGAGCTGTTCTGGGCGATGTAGATGTAGAGGAGCGTCTCGACGATGTCACGGACCTCCTGCGTCCTGAAGTCCTGAAGGTATTCGACGACAGCGGGAGGGAATGACTCGACCAGAGCCGGGATCACGGCATCTGCATAGCCCATCGCTTTCAGTGCTTTGGTAAGATCTGTTGACACGGGTTCACCAGCGGATGCGTTCTTGCGGCACCGGGATGCTCCGGGCAGGCACCAGCACGGTGCGCTGCACGATGCCGCTTCGCATGATGCGGGCCTGCGGGCAGCCGCTTCAGTGAAGCGGACGGTTGAACTAGGTTTGCTCTATGAGCTATTAAACATAGGCTGTTTGCAAAAAGCCGGCCGCATCCCGGCAGAATACCCACCGCGCGGGAGAGAGATCGGGGGTTCTCTCCCATCCCTGCCCGGGAGAGCGCTGATCGCGTTCCCGGCCGATCCGGGGTGCCCTTCCTCCCACGAGGCCATGCCTCTTCCCTGGAATTGCAAGAAAATATGCCAGAATCTACCTATACTATACGTGCGGACATTTTTATATTTTTAAAATTATATATATTGGCAGTCAAAGTGGGTGCGCTGTGATTACCCTTACCGAACAGCAGCGAGTGGCCATCCTCATGGTCCTGCTCGCCGTATCAGTCTTCCTGACCTACTACTTCCACGCCGTCCTGATGCTCGGGACCGTCTTTTCGCATTTCTTCTATATCCCCATCATCCTGACCGCCCTCTGGTGGGAGAAGAGGAGCATACTGGTCGCCCTCTTCCTCGGCGGGCTTGTCGTCATCAGCACCCTCCTCTACAGGCCGGATATCCTGACGCTGAACGATTACGGGCGCGTCCTGATGTTTGTCATCATCGCCTTCGTCGTCGCCTCCCTCTCCGAGCAGCTCAAAGGGCGGGAGCGGGAGGTGAAGAAACAGAGGGATCTCGCCCAGCGCTACCTGGACGTGGCGGGCATCCTCTTCGTCGTCCTCAACGTCGACCACACCATCCGGCTCATCAACCACTACGGCTGTGAGTTGCTCGGCTACCGGGAGGAGGAACTGCTCGGGAGGGACTGGTTTCTAACCGTCGTCCCCGAGGCATCCCGGGAAGCGCGAAGGCAGGTCTTTGATGCTGCGATCGTCAATGGTGCCGCCTTCCCCGGCCGGCGGGAGAACCCGGTCGTCACGCGGAACGGGGAGGAACTCATCCTCGCGTGGCAGGACACGGTCCTTGCCGGCGACGACGGTCGGCCCATCGGGCTGATCGGTTCGGGAGCCGATATAACCGACCGAATCCGGGCGGAGGAAGCGCTGCGGGTAGCCCACGACGAGTCGAACCTCTACCTCGATATCATGGTGCACGACATCAACAACGCCAACGCCGTCGCTCTCGGTTACACCGACCTGCTCGCCGGGGCGCTGGAGGGGAGGGAGAGAGAGATGCTTCGGAAACTCAGGGCCGGCGTCACCCGGAGTATCGAGATCATCCAGAACGTCTCGACGATCCGGCAGTTGCACTCCCGGGAGACAGTGACGAAGCCCGTCGACCTCGATGCCGTCATCAGGGCCGAGATCGCGCACCATCCCGATACCGGGATAGTCTACGAGGGAAAGCCCGCCCTGGTCACGGCCGACGACCTCCTCCCGGAGGTCTTTGCGAACCTCATCGGCAACGCGGAGAAGTTCGGGGGGCCAGGAGTCGAGGTCACTGTCCGTGTCGAGGAGGGCGACGGGGTGGTCGAGGTCTCGGTCGAGGATACCGGACCGGGGGTGCCTGACGCGGTCAAACCCCTCCTCTTCACCCGCTTTGTGCGGGGCACGAACGCCCGGAGCGGAAAAG
>JALNXI010000024.1 GCA_023230425.1 Methanoculleus sp.
CCACGCGTTCACCCTTTTTATCTCGGGAGTTCCACATGGGATACTGCATGGATATCCGTAGGTTCATCACCGTGATGGAGCGGGTTGCTCCGCCCGAACTGGCCGAAGACTACGACGACGGGAGGATCGGCCTTATCGTCGAGGGGAAGGACGATATCGGGACCGTCTGCTGTGCGCTCGACGCCACGCAGCGGGTGGCTGAGGCCGCAACTCTTGCCGGCGCGGATATGCTGGTCGTCCACCATACGCCCCTCTGGAACCCGGTCACGACCGTCAGGGGCGCAACGTCGCACCTGCTCCGGGCGCTCCTCTCCGCCGGCATGAACCTCTATGTAATGCACACGAACTTCGACCATGCCGAGGGCGGCGTCAACGACACCCTGGCCGCAAGGCTCGGCCTTTCCGCGACTGAGCGGATGGCCGCCGGCCTCGTCGGCGACTGCTCCCTCGACGCAGAGGAGATCGCCCGCCGCCTCCCCGGCGGGGGAATACGGGTCTACGGGGAGATCGGGACAATCCGGCGTCTCGCAGTCGTGGGGGGGAGCGGGTTTGACCCCGACCTGATCCGGGAGGCCGTCGATCTTGGGGCGGACGCCTTCCTCTCGGCGGAACTGAAACACAGCGTGGCCCGTGCATCACCTATCCCCTGCCTGGAGGCCACCCACTACGCGCTCGAGGCCCCGGCCATGGAGGCGCTCTCCTCCCGCATGGGGTGGCATTATATTCCTGATCCGCCACACGTAGTGGTAGTTCCATGAGCGGCATCTGGCAGAAGATCGAGCAGGAGAGGGTGCTGACGCCGGAGTTTCGCACCTGCATCGAGCATGCCTACAAAGACCGGGGAAGAAAGGCGCTTGCAGCCGTCGATGAACAGCAGGTGAAGCGTTACCTGGACTTCTTCATCGTGGTGGGGCACAGCGACGAGTACATCGTTGAAGGCGACTTCTGCACCTGCAGCGACTTCCTCTTCCGGGGACGCGAATGCTGGCACATTCTTGCGGTACGCATCGCAGAACGAACAGGATTATACGAATCCTACGATCTCTGGTACCAGGATACATGGAAACTTTAAACGGTCTGCACAAACAACTATATTAGTTCCAGTCATACCTGATTATACTGCGTGATTTTCAATGCTCGAAGAAGAATATACGCTCGATTATTTCCGATCTCAAGGATTTGAGCGGAAGGTCTGCAAGAGTTGCGGAGCGGCATTCTGGACCCGGGACCCCGAACAGGAGTTCTGCGGTGACGCTCCGTGTGTGACGTATAACTTCATCGGCAACCCGGTCTTTAAACCCCACACCGTTGATGAGATGCGGGAGGCATTCCTCTCGTTTTTCGAGCGGCACGGTCATACGCGCCTTGAACGCTACCCCGTAGCCGCCCGGTGGAGAGACGACATCTACCTCACCATCGCGTCCATAGCCGACTTCCAGCCGTTCGTCACGAGCGGGGTCGTCCCCCCGCCGGCAAACCCGCTCACCATCTCCCAGCCCTGCATCCGCTTAAACGACCTCGACTCCGTCGGCAGGTCGGGGCGCCACCTGACGCTCTTTGAGATGATGGCTCACCATGCCTTCAACACACCGGAGGAGCAGATCTACTGGAAGGACGAGACGGTGGCCCTCTGCGACGAGTTCATCGCGTCCATCGGGGGCGACCTTGACCGTGTCAGTTATAAGGAGCACCCCTGGTTCGGCGGCGGGAACGCCGGAGCGTCCGTCGAGGTGCTCATCGGGGGCCTTGAGGTCGCGACACTGGTCTTCATGAACCTCGGGCGGCAGAAGACCGATCAGCCGCCCGTCGCGGTGAACGGGGAGACCTACTACCCGATGCGGCTGAATATCGTGGATACCGGCTACGGCCTCGAACGGTTCGTCTGGGCCTCGAAGGGTTCGCCGACGATATACGATGCTGTCTTCCCGAAGATGGTGAGCCGTCTGATGCGTTCGGCCCACCTCGAGAACCTCCTCGACAACCCGGAGTTCACGAAGATCATGGGGCTCAGTGCACGGTTCGCCGGAGTGATGGATATCTCCGGGACGAACCTCCATAACCTCCGGATGAAGGTCGCCGAGGCGATCGACGTGCCGGTGCAGAGATTGGAGCAGATCGTCGTCCCGATCGAGAAGGTCTACTCCATCGCCGACCACACCCGCTGCCTTGCCTACATGCTCGGCGACTGCATCGTCCCCTCGAACGTCCGTGAAGGGTATCTCGCCCGGCTTGTGCTTCGCCGGACACTCCGGATGATGAACGACCTCTCGATGGACGAGGACCTGGGCGACCTGATCGAGGCACAGATGCAGGTCGTAGGAACTGCGAACTTCGGGCAGGACGTCGATGTGGTCAGGGAGATCGTGGAGAACGAGGAGGCGAGGTATGCTAGCACCCTCGAGCGCGGGACCCGGATCGTCCAGAAGATCGCCCGGAACTACAAGGCGAAGAGCGCACCCCTTCCCCTCGCGGAGGTGATCACCCTCTACGACTCGCACGGTATCCCGCCCGAGATGGTGAAGGATGTCGCTGCCGCCGAGGGCGCTGTTGTGGATATCCCCGATAACTTCTACTCGCTCATCGCCGACAGCCACTCGGAGTCGCAGAAGGAGGCGAAAGGGGAGGATCCGCTTGCCGCCTACCGCGAGCGGGCGAAATCCCTGCCCCCGACGAAGAAACTCTACTACGAACTGCCGAATGAGGTCGAGTTCGAGGCGATGGTGCTGGACTACTTCGACGGGATGGTGGTCCTGGACCAGACCCTCTTCTACCCCGAGGGAGGCGGCCAGCCGTCGGATACCGGCACCCTGGTGACATCCGAGAGCATGGTGCGGGTGGAGGAGGCGACGAAACTCGGGGAGGTGATCCTCCACCGGGTCACGGGAGGCCCCCTCATGCGCGGCGACCGAGTGAAGGGCATGGTGGACGAGGAACGCCGGTGGTCGCTGATGCGCCACCATACGGCGACCCACGTTCTCCTGCACGCCGCAAAGATGGTGCTTGGCGTCCATGTACACCAGGCAGGCGCCCAGAAGGGGAGCGAGACTTCCCGCCTGGATATCCGGCACTACAAGCATATTACGCCTGAAGAACTCCAGAAGATCGAGGTCGAGGCAAACCGTATGGTCATGGCCGATACCCCGGTCTATATCCATATCGAGGAGCGGACAAAGGCCGAGCAGAAGTACGGGTTCGGCCTCTACCAGGGCGGCGTCCCGCCGGGCCGGGATATCAGGACGGTGCAGGTGGGGAGCGATGTGCAGGCATGTGCGGGAACGCACGTCCGGACAACCGGCGAGATCGGGCCGATCCGGGTCATCGGCGTCGAGCATATCCAGGACGGCGTTGAGCGGCTGGTCTTTGCGGCCGGTATCGCTGCCGTGCAGGCCATACAGCGCATGGAGAAACTCCTCCAGGCATCCGCTGATGTGGTGAGCGTCCAGCCCGAGAACCTGCCGGCGGCGGTAGCGCGCTTCTTCGGGGAATGGAAGGAGCAGAAGAAGGAGATCGAGCGTCTCCAGAAGAACGTGGTGGATCTCCAGATGCAGCACCTCGGAGGCGAGGTGGTGGGCGGGGTCAGGGTCGTCGTCAGGCAGGTGGATGCGGCCCAGAAGGAACTCGTCGCGCTCGCCATGACCGTCTCCGGTGAGGGCGGTGTGGCGCTCTTCGCATCGGGAGACGGGAACGTGAAGGTAGTGGCGGCGTCGGGGGCACCGGCGGTGAACGCTGCCGACATCGTGCGGGAGGTCTGCAGCGTCCTCGGCGGAAAGGGCGGCGGCAAGTCGACCCTTGCGCAGGGCGCGGGATCGGACGTCTCCCGGCTCGAAGAGGCGCTCGAACGCGGGCGCAGAGAGATCGTTGAAGCACTCCATGGTTGATGATGTTGTAGTTATCCAGCCGGGTGACGAGCGGGCACAGAAGATCGCCCGGGCAATGGCTAGCCAGACGGCGAACGCGGTCATCCAGGCCTTCGGTGGCGGTCCGCTGACGTCGTCGGAGGTTTCCCGGCAGATGGCGATCCCCATCACCACCGCCTCCTACCACATCGAGAACCTCCTTGACGCCGGGCTTCTTGAGGTTATGGAGACACGCTGGAGCGAGAAAGGGCGCGAGGTGAAGGTCTACGGGCTGACGAACCAGGTCCTCATCATCGCTCCCCCGATAAGCGACCTCCGGTCGGTGCTGCAGAAGTACGCGACACTCTTTGGTATCGTTGTCCTCTCAAGCCTCGGGCTCTGGGCGATTCTCCCGGCGGTGCTGCCCGCCCTCGAGGGTATGCCGCCCGAACCGAGGCTTGCCGGGGGCGGGGGGGAGGAGATCACTGCGTTCAGGGCACCCCTGGCCGATGCCGCCGGGGCGCCGCCGGTCCATGACCTGGTGATGGGCTTCTTCTTCGGCGCCTGCGCGGTGCTGCTCGTGTTGCTGGTCTACGAGGTCTATTACTGGTGGCGCACTTCACAGCGCTACCAGGCGGAAAAAGAGCAGGAACGGATAAAAGAGGTTCAGTGAGGGAATTTTAGGGGTTTTTTACCGTCGCCTCCCGGCAACTCCCGCTTCCTGGGGTTTTCCGCTCCCTGCTTCAACCTTTGCTCCGCATTTGGGGCACCGCGTCTTTTTTGGGTTGATCTCTGCACCGCAACTGTAGCACTTCGGCATGGTCTGTCACCACATATGCCTGATCGGGCTGTGATACCATAAGGTTATCCCACAGGGATTTCGGTCAAAACTCAGGCAGCGGGCCGGAAGGCCCGGAGATCGGGGCTGAAATGCTTTGGACGACGCTCTTCTCCGAGGGTATTCATCAGTTTGGTATTAGGGAGGGGGAGGGGAAGTCCCCGCATATCCCGGGTACAACCGCAGGCCCGTACAGGGGGGTCACCCTGCCCCGCCCGCCATACTTCTTCGTTTGCACCTGTCCCGAAATTCCGGTGCAACGGTGCGATCATGAGAGGCGTCTACCTCCCGGGGCCTGTAAGGAGGAGGGGTGTAGTCGTCAGTTGTCCGGGCAGCAGCAAGCGAAACGGTGTCCGGATCGGATACGGAAAAACAGGCGGCAGGCCAACTCCGGCGCTGCCAGAAAAATAAGCCGGAGAGGGCGGGAGAAAATTTCCGAGGTTTTATCCCGCTTCTCCGGCGTCCCTTGCGCCCCGGCACGGGCGCATCGAGGTTTTTCTGGAACTCAAGATGATTCTTCGGCGGTCGTCCGCACACCCGCCGATCCGGCCGGATGCAACGTATCCTCTGTAGTCAGGCGACGGGCGTTCCGCCCGTCGTCTGCACACCTCGTATCCCCTCCCAGGAGAGGATCTTACTTAAACACGTTGAAGATCTGGTCGCTGCCGGTCGCGAAGAGCCGCTCCCGTTCAGCCTTCTCTTCAACGATCGCGAGGACCGGGAGATCCATATCCACACCCGGGGTGTGCCCGAACATCTTCTCCATGTCCGTCTGCAGGGCGTGCATGTAGAGCGAGTTCGCGATCTCCATCGGGCAGTTCTCCTCGCACTGGCCGCAGTTGACACAGGAGTCCGCCACGTGGGCGTAGCGGATCAGGTGGAACATGAACGGCACGGGGAGCACGCCCGGCGGCACCAGGTAGGGCTTCTTCGTGCTGCACTCGACGCAGTAGCAGATCGGGCAGTTGTCGATACAGGCGTAGCACTTGGTGCACCGGGACGAGTCCTCCATCATCTTCTGGAGGCGTTCCTTCCCTTCGCCGAGCTCTCCGAAGTAGCGTGCCCGCCACTTGTCGCCGAGCTTCAGCATGGCGCCCTCGACCTTGCCGCGGATCTCGATACCTTTCGGGTTCGCGGGCGCCGTGGCGACGGCCCCGGCCTTCGCGGCCCTGCTCAGAAGATCTGCACCCTTCTCGGAGCAGACCTCGACGAACGTGGCCTTGCCGGCCTTATCGCCGATGACGCCCCAGTTCCCGCAGGCGAGGTCAGCCTGACGCGGGATCTTCATCTTGCACCGGCGGCAGTTCGACCGGCGGCCGAACCCCTCATCCTCGAGCTCGTCCATCGAGATGCCCTTGTGCTGGCCATCCTTCGTCACGACGATGAACTGGCCCTTGTCGATCTCTTCCTTGACGACATCGTCAGGGTCGATCCCGAACTTCTCGCGGATCATCTTCCGGGCGGACACGGGGCTCACCGAACCGCCGCAGTTGACACCGATCAGGAGGAGGTTGTCCAGGTTGATCTGGTTGCGCTTCGCAAGCTCGTAGATACCCATCGCGTCGCAACCCTTCACCGTCACAGCGATACGCTGATCCTGGGCGCCGTTCAGGTACTTTTTGATCAGTTTCGCGAGCAGAAGCGTCCCACAGTGGAGCGAGCCCGCCGTCTCTGCGAGGTCTGCGGGATCGGTGATGAACGTCGGCACCGCATCGTAAAGGTCAACACCTTTCTTGACTGCCAGCACGCCATCGACAATATTGTTCTCCAGGGCAAACTTGAGGAGCCCGGTCACTGCGCCGCCGCATTCCGCCACCTTGGCGATATCGGGGCTCGTCGTCCAGGCGTATACCATATCTCCTTTAGCTGCCATCTCACTGCACCCCCGTGATCTTCTCGACAGAAACCGCACAGTGCTTCAACTCCGGCATCTTGGAGAGCGGGTCGAGAGCGTCGTTCGTCAGCATGTTCGCAGACGCGTCCGCGAAGTGCATCGCCATCATCAGGACGCCGGGCCCGACCTCATCGGTCACCCTGGCGAGGCTCTCTGCCTCACCGCGCCTGCTGCGGAGCTTGATCTTCTCTCCGTCCTGGATCTTCAGCCGCGCGGCATCCTCTTTGTTGATCTGCACGTAGCCTTCGGGCACCTCGTGGTGAAGCATCTTCGCCCGTCCGGTCTGGGTCCGGGTGTGGTAGTGGAAGATCAGGCGTCCGGTCATCAGGGTGAACGGATACTCGGCGTCGGCGACCTCCGCAGGCGGCCGGTACTCGAGCCCGAAGAAGGTTCCGAGGCCGTCGGCCGCGGAGAACTTCTCGCGGTGCAGGATCGGTGTTCCCGGGTGCTCCAGGGTCGGGCAGGGCCAGTGTACAGACTCCGGCTTCTCCATCCTCGAGTAGGGGATGCCTGCCATCGACGGAGTGACCCGCCGCATGTCGTCCCAGATATCCTCCGGCGAGTTGAAGTCGAATCCATTGAGGCCGAGTTTGTGGGCCAGGTCGACGAAGATCTGCCAGTCTTCCTTTGAATCTCCCGGGGTCTGCACGGCCTTCCTTATACGGTTGACACGCCGTTCGGCGCTGGTGAACGTCCCGTCCTTCTCGGCGAAGGATGCGCCGGGCAGGACCACGTCGGCATACTGCGCCGTCTCGGTCATGAAGAGATCCTGCACGACCAGGAAGTCCAGTTTCTCAAGCGACCGCATAACGTGGTTCGAGTTGGGGTAGGAGACGACCGGATTCAGCGCGAAGATGTACATCGCCTTGATCGGGTCGCCGCACTGGGTGATCTGCTCCGTCAGGGTCACACCGTAATCGCTTGCAAGCCCGGTGACGCCCCAGAGTTCTTCCATCCGCTTCCGGGCGGCAGGGTCCTCGCACTTCTGGTAGCCGGAGAAGACGTTCGGGTAGGCACCCATGTCGCAGGCGCCCTGGACGTTGTTCTGGCCACGGAGCGGGTTGACGCCAACTCCCGGTCTGCCGATGTTGCCCGTGAGCATCGAGAGGTTTCCAAGCGACCGAACGTTGTCCGTGCCGGTCGTGAATTCCGTGATGCCGAGACAGTAGATGATCACCGCGTTCTTGGCGCTGGCGTACATCCGGGCGATCTCCTTGACCCGCTCGGTGGGAACGCCGGTGATCGACTCGACATCCGCGTAGTTCTCCACGACCTTCCTCATATCCTCGAATCCCTTCGTCCGCTTCGCGATGAACTCCTTGTCGTGGAGGTCCTCCTTGATGATCCAGTACATGATCGAGTTGATCAGGGCGATGTTCGTCGAGGGGTTGTAGCGGACGTAGTGGTCGGCCAGGCGCGCGGTTGGGGTGTAGCGCGGGTCGCAGACGATGAGCGTCTTCCCTGCCTTCTTTGCCTGGAGAATCCGGCGGCCGGCGAGCGGGTGTGCCTCAATCGAGTTTGCCCCGATCATGAAGATGAGGTCCGTGTTCGCGAGGTCCTCGAAGGGGTTCGTCGCGGCACCGGAGCCGAACGAGAGCGAGAGCCCCGCGACGGACGGCCCGTGGCAGATACGCGCGCAGTTGTCGATGTTGTTGGTCTTGAAGGCCACGCGCGCGAGTTTCTGCAAGGCGTAGCATTCTTCGTTCGGCGTCCGGCACGAGACCTGGAACCCGAGCGATTTCGGCCCGAACTTGTCGCTGATCTCCCGGAACTTGGAGGCCACGAGACCGAGCGCCTCATCCCAGGACGCTTCTTCAAACTTGCCGTTCTTCTTGATGAGGGGCTTTGTCAGCCGGTCGGGGCTCTGCACGAACTCCCAGCAGGAGACTCCCTTGGGACAGAGTTTTCCCTCATTTATCGGGCTCCTCTTCAGGGGCTCTACCCCGACGAGTTTGCCGTCGTTCACCACAAGGTTGAGTCCGCACCCTACACCGCAGTACGGGCAGGTCGTGGGAACGTAACGTAACTTTCCATTTGTTTCAGCCATTCACATTCTCCCGATAGTTGCATTCAACGTCGGTTGCTGAGCATGTCAGGAAAGCACAGACACACTCACATTAGTTTTACTCTACTAAGTAGTATATAAATTTAAACTTACTCATTTAACATTCCAGCATATTTCACCAGGTATAATTGATCAGTGTCAGATCTAAACCCGGGCCGATAGAAAATAGAGTATATCTAAACATTTTATACGATAAAACGATGAATCCTTGCGAATACACCCAAATTAATTCATTTCAATTAACTAAACGTGGTTGAACAATCCAAAATGTTTACAAATAACCTTGACCAAACACTCTCCCGTGCAACCGAGACTGAACCATACATGGGACGATATCGAGGCCAGGCTCGAGTCAAAAGGCTCTACTCCGGGATTGATAGAGCATTTTCGGAGATGTATCGACTTTCACACCTTCGCAGCCCCCGGACTTCTGGTCGGAGTCTTCATGGTGGACTACGCCCTGGAACTCCTGAACCCTCCTGAGGGCGAGAAGATCTACGCCGTCTGCGAGACCACGAAGTGCCTGCCCGACCCCCTGCAGGTGATTGCCCACTGCACGACCGGCAACCACCGCCTCCGGGTGATCCCGATCGGGAAGTTCGCCATCACCATGAACGGGCCGGCCGAAGCTCCGTACGTGAACGGGATCCGGGTCTTCGTCGACGGCGAGAAGATCGGGCGGTACCCGACGTTTGCCTTATGGTATACCAAAGACCCGCTCTTCGACCCGAGGATCCGGGGCACCGCGCTGATCGACGAGATCATCGAGGCAGGGCGCGGGTTCCTCTCGCACGAGCGGGTGCGGGTGAAAGTGCCCCAGAAATGGCCTTGGAGATCTGCAATCTGCTCCATCTGCGGCGAGATGGTTCCTGACAACCTGCTCGTCGACGGAGCCTGCGCCGACTGCCGGTCCCAGTCCTACTACGAGAAGAAGACATACTGAAGAGATCCCTCCCGGGATGGAGGGCGCAGGGGGGGCGTAACCCCCATCGAGACTGAATGCACCACACGGAACTCTCCCCTATCGGGCTTGTGCACTCAAGCATCGGCTCACGCAGCGATATGCCGGTCCAGGGCGTCGACGCCGAGATTGAGATCTTCCCCGCGTACGCCGGGGCGCTCTCCGGCGTCGAGGAGAATTCGCACCTGATCCTGATCTGCTGGCTCCACGAGGCGGACCGGAGAGTCCTGAAGGCGGTGGCCCGGAAGGTCTCTCGCGACCTCCCGGAGAAGGGCGTCTTCTCCCTCCGCTCTCCGGCGCGGCCAAACCCCCTCTCCATCTCGGTGGTGCGACTGCGCGGCGTGCGGGGGGAGCGGTTTCTTGCGCTCGCAAACGTCGACCTGATCGACGGGACGCCGGTGATCGACATCAAGCCCTACCAGACGGGATGGGACTGCGTCTTCTCCGCGACCGGCCACGACCGGACCGGGAAGATCCAGAAGATGGGCCCCGGCGAATACCGGGAGGGCCTCATCCGCGAGGCCGTGAACTACCACGGGGAACTCTGTCCCGGCGTGGCGGTCGCGGTGCGGGTCGCGGAGGCAGCAACGCGCATCCTCAAGTGCGACCTCTCGATGCCGCAGGTATCAGTCACCCTCGGCTCCGACCCCTGCATCGCTGATGCACTCATCGGGATCACCGGCGCGCGCCCGGGAAACCGCCGGCTGGGGTGTTCGGGTGGAAACTGCTACGCCTTTGCCGGTCCCGGAGAAGAGGCCGTCTTCTGCCTTCAGGATGTTCCGGAGAGCGTCGACGCGGTCCTTGCGTGTAGTGAAGCATCGCTCTTCGACTGCGAGGTCCGCTCCCGGCACAGTCAATAAAAAATGGTTATTTTTTAACTGGAAGTAACGAATAAGCATGTACCTGCCGGGAGGGGATAAGACCCCTCCATCCGGCACGCCACCGAGGAGTCACAAGATGCCACGCCGATACCTGAATCTTACACCGCTTCCCGAAGCGCTCGCGGCCATGCGACGAGCGTTCCCCCCGCCGGACCATGCCGAGACCGTGCCGCTGCGCCTGGCTGTCGATAGGGTGACGGCTGAACCCCTGTACGCAGGCTACTCCGTCCCCGAGGTCGATATCGCGAAGTTCGACGGCTACGCGGTGAAGAGCGGCGATACCCTGGGAGCACAGGACCAGCGGCCGCTGCCACTCACGGACTGTGCTCGCATCAATACCGGCGAGCTGCTCCCTCCGTCATTTGACGCCGTCGTCATGGTCGAGGATACTTGGGACGACGGCGGCATACCCTGGGTCAGGAAGTCCGCCGCGGCCTGGCAGAACGTCCGGCATGCCGGCGAGGATATCCGGGCCGGTGAACTCGTCCTCCCGAAAGGCCACCAGGTCCGGCCGTTTGATCTCGGGGCGCTCGCGACCTACGGCATAACCCGGGTGCGCGTGCGATCGGTCCGGGTCGGCATCGTCCCGACGGGGAGCGATCTCGTGCCGCTCGGCGTAGCGCCCGAGCCCGGTCAGACGGTCGAGACGAACACCCTCATGGCGGAGGCCTACCTCACCCGGATGGGGGCGACCTGCCGCCGGTATGGTATCGTCCCCGACGACCCCGACCGGATCCAGGAGGCGGTGCAGGAGGCGGTTGCCGAGAACGACCTCGTCATCGTCTCAGCAGGTTCGTCGGCCGGCACACGGGACTTCTCCCGGGATGTCGTCGGCGCGCTCGGGGAGATCATCTTCCACGGCATCGCTGTCCGGCCGGGAAAACCTGTGCTGCTCGCGAGCGTCGACGGCAAACCGGTCCTCGGGATGCCGGGCTACCCGGTTGCCGCGCAGACCGTCCTCCGGGAGGTTGCCGGGGACCTGCTCGCGTGGTGGGGGCTCTCACCACTCCGGGGCGAGGAACTGGACGTCCGGCTGTCGCGGAGGCTGGCGTCCGATCTCGGATTTGACGAGTTCGTCCCGGTCTCGGTCGGGCGGGTGGACGGCACCTGCTTTGCGACCCCCCATCCCCGGGGCGGGGGCATCCAGATGGCAGTGGTCCGGGCGAACGGTTACATCCACATCCCGGCCGTTCGCGAGGGGATCGAGGCGGGCGAGGAAGTGCGTGTCCGGCTCACCGTCCCGCCGGCCGAGATCGCCCGTACGCTCATCTGCGTCGGCCAGCGCGATCCAGCCCTGAGCAAACTCAGAAACTGCCTCTCCGATACCGGTTACATGCTCCATTGCTGCAACGCATCGACGGTTGGAGCGGTGCTCGCTATACGGGCGAAGACCTGTCATGCCGCGTCAGTCTGTATCCCGGAGACCGAAGCGGCCTGGAACGACCAGGTGCTCCGGTACCTGCCGGAAGTCGACCTCCTGCGGGTGCAGGTGGCCCGGACGGAACTCGGGGTTGTCTCGGCCAGCGACCTGGATCCCGGCAGCGTAGCGTCGCTCAGGTTCATCAACCGCCCGAAAGGGTCGGCGGCGCGGGTCTTCCTCGACGCATGGCTGGACCGGCAGGGTATCGATCCCGGCCGCATCACCGGATACGAGCATGAGGTGCGGACGCCCGGTGCCGTCGCCACGGCCGTCAGCAACGGGTTTGCTGACGCAGGTGTCTGCCCGGCCCGCACGGCGCGGGAGGCGGGGCTCCGGTTCACCCCGCTCGGCTACGAGTCGTGCGACCTCCTGGTCCGGGAGGAACTTGTCGCGGACGAAGGCGTCGCAAGCCTCATCCGGGCTGCCCGGTCGCCGGAGCTCCGTGCGTTTCTCAGTTCAGCAGGGAAGGGACGAGACCCCGCGTGACGCGCGCTCTGTCTCTCGCGTCACGCATACTCGAAAAGAACATCTCTCTTTCAGTGAGACTACTCTTCATGCCAGTCAGCGAACAGACACAGAACCAGATCAGGGCAGTGCTCCGGCAGATGGCAAAAGCCACTGCAAAAAAAGATATTGATGGCGTGGTGGCGCTCGCCGACCCCAATTTTCGGGCGTTCGGGACCGGCCCCGACGAGAAGGCTATCGGGAGGGAGGCCTACCGCCGGCACCTTGAGCGCGACTTTTCGCAGGCAGAGACAATATCGCTTGAGTTCTCCGATATCTATATCGGTGCCGAGGGGACGGTTGCGTGGGTTATGGCCGATATGGCGTACCACGTCGTCGCCGACGGTGCCCCGCAGACCCTGAACGGGCGGCTGACAGCGGTGCTCCGGGGGACAGGCCATGCATGGGTCTTTGTCCAGATGCACTACTCTTTCCCGGCGTCGGGCCAGGAGGCCGGGCGGTCGTATCCGACGGCGTAACTCCTTTTTCGGCCCGCTGCAAACTCTGTTCAGGCCCTGGCGCTCGTCCCCGCCCGTGATGGGGCGGGTGCCGGATCCGGATTTTCCCGGGTTCATCCCGGGCACCGGACCGTGGCGGCTATCGCGCCGGGGGGTTTTGGGGACCGGGAGGGGGGCCTCTCCCTCGCCCCAAACGACGATATCCTCAAATTCCCCACCCCGCCCGGCCTCCGGCCTCCTCCCCCGCCCCCCTTCAGGGGCAGGGGCAGTGCGTGGCGATACCCGATGGAAATCCGTATCCGGGGGCACGAGCGTTCCAGACCCTGGTTCTGATACTGATACGTTTCATAAGATACGCCCATGATGCGCTGTTTCAGGCTGGACGATAGACCGACCCATTTTTTGGTAGTGCTTCAGCAGAGAACTGATAATCGATCTCGGTGGATCCGACCGAAAATTTCCGTTATCGGGCTCTGGTAACGCCCACCCTCTTCCGGCTGTCGTTCATCCCTGACGAGATTGGTGCCGGA
>JALNXI010000339.1 GCA_023230425.1 Methanoculleus sp.
CTCGGCGGGCTTGTCGTCATCAGCACCCTCCTCTACAGGCCGGATATCCTGACGCTGAACGATTACGGGCGCGCCCTGATGTTTGTCATCATCGCCTTCGTCGTCGCCTCCCTCTCCGAGCAGCTCAAAGGGAGGGAGCGGGAGGTGAAGAAACAGAGGGATCTCGCCCAGCGCTACCTGGACGTGGCGGGCGTCCTCTTCGTCGTCATCAACGCTGACCACACCATCCAGCTCGTCAACCGCCATGGCTGCGAGTTGCTCGGCTACCGGGAGGAGGAACTGCTCGGGAGGGACTGGTTCCTAACCGTCGTCCCCGAAGCATCCCGAGAGGCGAGAAGGCAGGTCTTTGATGCTGCGATCGTCGATGGTGCCGCCTTCCCCGGCCGGCGGGAGAACCCGGTCGTCACGCGGAACAGGGAAGAACTCGTCCTCGCGTGGCAGGACACGGTCCTTACCGGCGACGACGGTCGGCCCATCGGCCTGATCGGTTCGGGAGCCGATATAACCGACCGGATCCGGGCGGAGGAAGCGCTGCGGGTAGCCCACGACGAATCGAACCTCTACCTCGACATCATGGTGCATGACATCAACAACGCCAACGCCGTCGCTCTCGGCTACACCGACCTGCTCGCCGGGGCGCTGGAGGGGAGGGAGAGAGATATGGTTCGGAAACTCAGGGCCGGCGTCACCCGGAGCATCGAGATCATCCAGAGCGTCTCGACGATCCGGCGGTTGCACTCCCAAGAGACAGTGACGAGACCCGTCGACCTCGACGCCGTCATCAGGACCGAGATCGCGCACCATCCCGATACCGGGATAGTCTACGAGGGAAAGCCCGTCCCGGTCACGGCCGACGACCTCCTCCCGGAGGTCTTTGCGAACCTCATCGGCAACAGTATCAAGTTTGGGGAGCCGGGAGTCGAGGTCACCGTCCGGGTTGAGGAGGGCGACGGGGTGGTCGAGGTCTCGGTCGAGGATACCGGACCGGGGGTGCCTGACGCGGTCAAACCCCTCCTCTTCACCCGCTTTGTGCGGGGCACGAACGCCCGGAGCGGAAAAGGGCTCGGCCTCTACATAACGAGGATGCTCATCACCCGCTACGGCGGGAGCATCCGGGTCGAGGACCGGGTGCCGGGCCATCCGGAACGTGGCGCCGCCTTCCGGCTCACCCTGCTTCGGTCCGACCGGTCGCGGGAACCGCCCGTATCCCCTGCACCGGCGGCGACCAACCGGGTGATCACCCCCAGACCCTGACCGGGTCGAGGACGGCGTCGATGATCAGGTCAAAGTCGAAGGCATCGAGCCAGCCCGCTTTCTCAAACATATGCATAAAACAGATGCCCACGACCTTCGTCTCCGGATGGGTGCTGACGGCCGCCTGCACCGCTTCTTTCGTGACCGGGACGCCCGGCATAGCAAGTCCGCCCATCAGGACGATCACCTTCGGGTCGACACGGACCGGGTCACTGGAGACCTGCATGCCGACACCCCCGACCGGCCGGATCACCCTGGATTCAGCCTCGTCCGCGTAGGGCACATAGACTTGCTCGACGGGGAGGTCACGGACGGCGAATCCCAGGAGCTCGATGAAGGGCGTGCAGGTGCCGGGGCAGCCGTAGTAGACGACCTGATCGCCCGGGGCAAGCCCTGCCTCGCGGAGATACGCCTTGAACGGCCGGAGCATACCGGGGACGCCGGAGAGTTCCTCTTTCAGTTCCATAGGGTCTTGTTGTTACCGGGGATATATACCGATTCTGGATGGGGCAGGGTCAGAATCCTGCCTCAACCGTCCAGTCCGGCTGCTGCACCGACCGGAGGCTCTCCGTCGTCGTCCCCGTACGTCCGCAGGAGATAGTTAAGGAGAGGAGACAGGCGATGAGCAGGGCCGGCCTACGGACGTTGCGCCATGAGTCATACTGCGTGGTTAGGACAAGTAACACAAAAGAGAGCATATTTTGGATTCATGAATAATATTCACGGATAGCATCATACTCATTGCTACGATTTATATAATAGTCGTTACAGAAAATGAGGTACCTGCATCGACCAAGCGGGAGAATACAGCATGACAGAGCCCACAGGCTTCAACCAACTCCTCGCGAAACTCGGCTACGAAACCGCCGGAGGGTTCGGCGAAGGGAGAAAGATCGTCATTCTTTTCGCCCTCGCTGTTATTCTCCTTGTAACCGCCTCCATAGCAGTTGCCCTCGGCACCTACGGCATCACCATTACGGACGTCTACCGGACGATCTTCGTCCACCTCACGTTCGGGGACATTGAAAGCCTCCCGAAACTGCACAACACCATCATCTGGGATATCCGCGTGCCCCGGATCATCCTCGCCGTCTCGGTCGGCGGGGCGCTCGCCATCGCGGGCGCCGTCTTCCAGGGAGTCTTCCGCAACCCTCTCGTCGAGCCCTACATCCTCGGCGTCTCGTCGGGCGCTGCGTTCGGTGCGGCGCTCGGGATCGTCTTTCCGGCGGTCTTCATATCGATCCAGGTCTCCGCGTTCGCCTTCGGCGCGCTCGCCGTAACCCTCGCCTACCTCCTCGCCCACAACAGGGGTGAGACGCCCGTCGTTACCCTCATCCTCGCCGGCGTCATCATCGGCTCGGTCTTCTCCGCATTCGTCTCGCTCCTCAAATATCTTGCCGACGACACGGCGCTCCGGGAGATCGTCTTCTGGCTGATGGGCGGGTTCTACTACGCGACATGGGACGACGTCCGCCTCCTCGTTCCCGTGGTCTTTCTCAGTTTTATCGTCCTCTGGGCGCTTGGCTGGAAACTCAACGTTCTCTCGATGGGCGACGACGAAGCCCGGGGGCTCGGGGTCAACCCCGAGAAGTACAAGTTCATCGTCGTCGCACTTGCGACCGCCATAACCGCATTCGCCGTCTCGCTTGTCGGGATCATCGCGTGGGTCGGACTCA
>JALNXI010000340.1 GCA_023230425.1 Methanoculleus sp.
GAAGAGATAAAGTACTTTGTTCGAGTCAGAAACACTGATCTCGACGGCACCAAGGCAGTGCACATCGCACTGACCGGCATCAAGGGCATTGGTCCGCACACATCACGCACCATCACCGCCCTTGCCGAAGTGGATCCTCGTGCCGTGCTCGGCAAGCTGGACGACGGATCGGTCGAGCGGATCGCAAACGCCGTCGATACCTACACCGAACAGGTGCCTGACTGGATGGTAAACCGCCAAAAAGACGTCTATACCGGAGAGGTCCGCCACCTCCTCGGGCCCGACCTCACCATGATGAATGATGACGATGTCAACCGTATGCGCAAGATGCGCAGCTACCGCGGCATCAGGCACGAGACGGGACAGAAGGTCCGCGGCCAGCGCACCAAGTCCACCGGAAGGACGGGCACAACGGTCGGCGTCAAGAGAAAGAAAGACTAACGCGGTGATTGCATGGGATATCCCGGAAAGAACTACAAGCAGTATGCGACGCCCAAGCGGCGGTTCGAGAAGACAAGACTTGAAGACGAAAAACGGCTCCTCATCGATTACGGGCTCCGGAACAAGCGCGAACTCTGGAAGGCCCAGAGCGTGCTGCGGAAATACCGGGCTGCCGCCCGTGAACTGGTGGCACTGCGGTCGGGAGGCCTCAACCAGGATGAATACCAGAGGAAGACCGATCAGCTCACCAACCACCTGTACCGCTATGGTCTCGTTGGTGAGGGCGCCGATCTCGGAGCGATCCTCGCGCTGAAGGTCGAGCAGCAACTCGACCGCCGCCTCCAGACGCTGGTCCTCAGGAAAGGCCTCGCACGTTCCCCGAAGCAGGCCCGCCAGTTCATCACCCACGGCCACATTGCGATCTCCGGTCGCCGGGTGACCGTGCCGAGCTACCGGGTCGCAAGAGTCGAAGAGCAGGAGATCAGTTATTACGGCCCCTCCCCGTTCACGAACGATGTTCACCCCGAGAGAAGCCGCATCGCCCGCACAGGAATGAGGTAATATCATGGCAGAAGAGAAATGGGGCATTGCACACATCTTTGCCTCCTTCAATAACACCATCATCACCATCACCGACCTCTCCGGCGCCGAGACGGTCACCAAGAGCAGCGGTGGCATGGTCGTGAAACAGGACCGGAACGAGAGCTCGCCTTACGCAGCGATGCAGATGGCGATCCAGGTCGCACAGAACGCGCGCGACAAGGGGATCACTGGCGTCCACGTGAAGGTGCGCGCACCGGGTCGGGGCAAACAGCGGAGTCCCGGTCCCGGAGCCCAGGCAGCGATCCGCGCCCTTGCTCGTGCAGGGATGCGGATCGGACGCATCGAAGACGTCACTCCGGTGCCCCACGACAGCATCCGCGGTAAGGGCGGCCGGAGAGGAAGGAGAGTGTAATGGAGATAGCGTTTTCTCGACTGGACGAGAGAGTCGCCAAATTCACCATAAGCGGCATTTCCACATCGTTCGCCAATATGCTTCGGCGGGCGATGATCAGCGAAGTGCCGACGCTCGCCATCGAAGATGTCCGCATCTACGATAACACAAGCGTCCTCTTCGACGAGATGCTGACGCACAGGCTGGGGCTCATACCCCTCCGGACCGACCTGAAACGCTATGCGCCGCGTGCGGAGTGCACCTGCGAAGGCGTCGGTTGTCCGGTCTGCACCGCCACCTACACGCTCTCCGTCGAGGGGCCGAAGACGGTCTACTCAAGCGACCTGATACCCCAGGATCCCGACGCCGCACCGGCAGAGGAGAAGATCCCCATCATCAGCCTCGGCCAGGAGCAGAAGATCGTACTCGAAGCATACGCTATCGTCAGCACCGGAAAGGAGCATGCCAAGTGGCAGGCGACGACCGCCTGCGGGTACAAGAACTACCCGCGGATCACCATCGATGAGAGGTGCGACGGGTGCGGCATGTGCGTCGACGAGTGCCCGCGCAACGTGCTCGAGACCGGGCAGGGAAAAGTCCGGGTCATCGGAGGGCGGCAAGAACTTTGTTCCCTCTGCAGGCTCTGCGAGCGGGCATGCCTTGCCGGCGGCATCGGCACTGAAGCGGCCATCCATATCGGTGTTGACGCAAACCGATTCATCTTTGTGGTGGAAGGCGACGGATCGATGCCTGTTCGGGAGATCATCGAGAGAGCGCTACAATATATCCAGAAATCATCAGACGACCTGGTAGACGTGATGAACGATATAACGGGAGAGGGGACTGAATGAAGAAGATAACCGAGAGTAAATCAAACCCCCGGCTGACCGCCCTTATCGTGACGCTGAAAGATGCGTCACGCGTGCATGAGGCGAACATCTGGCGTGAGATTGCAAAGAGGCTGGATGCACCCCGGAAGAACTACGCTGAGGTGAACCTCAGCAAGATCGACCGGTACGCGAATGAAGGTGAGACGATCCTGGTGCCGGGCAAGGTGCTCGGCAGCGGCGCGCTCAACCTGTCGGTGAAGGTCGCCGCGCTTGACTTCTCCGAGGCTGCGATGAGCAAGATCAACGGCGCCAACGGGACGTGTATGACCATCGAGGACCTCGTTCGGGACAACCCGAAGGGGAGCAGAGTACGGATCCTCAGGTGAGACGAATGGTTACAGTTATCGATGCAGACGGATTACTGCTCGGAAGAATGGCCAGCATCGTCGCGCAGCGCGCGCTCGCCGGCGAAGAGATTGCCATCGTGAACGTTGAGAAGGCGATCGTCTCCGGAAACCGGGCACATGTGCTCGCGGCCTACTACACAAAGCGCACCCGGGGATCCCGTGAAGGCGGCCCGTTCTTCCCGCGCAGGCCCGATCATATCGTCAAGCGCACCATCCGAGGCATGCTGCCGTACAAGCGCGAACGCGGCATCGCCGCATTCAAACTGATCAAGACCTATGTCGGCGTTCCGGTGCAGTTCTCCGGGGCGGAGACGGAA
>JALNXI010000341.1 GCA_023230425.1 Methanoculleus sp.
GAAGATTACTCACGGGTCGACCGGATCAAGGCGGAGAGCGATGCCATAATGGTCGGTATCGGCACTGTGCTCGCCGACAACCCCTCGCTCACCGTCAAGTCACCGGAACTCCGGGCCGGGCGGAGAGCGGCCGGAGAGGATGAGAATCCCATCCGCGTCGTGGTGGACAGCAGGGGGAGGATCCCCCTGGATGCGGATATCCTCCAGAAGGGAAGCGGGAAGCGTGTCGTCGCCGTCTCACGCGAGGCGCTCCCGGAAACGGTGGAAGCCCTCCGGCAGCACGCCACCGTCGTCCTCGCCGGCAACGAGACCGTCGATCTCGGGATCCTGCTCGAGGAGTTGTACCGGCAGGGTGTCCGGCGCCTGATGGTCGAGGGGGGCGGGACCCTGATCTGGGCGCTTTTTGCGCAGGGGTTCGTCGACGAACTCCAGACGTTCGTCGGCAACATCGTCATCGGCGGAAAGGATGCCCCCACGCCTGCCGACGGCACCGGATTCCTCAGGGAAGCGGATTTTGCACGGTTACGCATCATCGAGGCCGTCAGGCTCGATGAAGGTCTGCTCATACGGTGGAGCGTGGAGAGAGAGTGAGGCAGGAGAACCCTGCCCGGCCACCCCGTTGATCGACGGGGAGCAGATATCAGACCTCAACCGTTTCCCGGATGGCCGGGCTTCAATCAGTCATCAAAAAAGAGAGATCGTGCAGGTTACGGGACTTTCACGATCTCGTCTGTGACCTTGTAGGAGCCTCCGGTAACGAGAGCGACGGTTATCTCAACCCGGTTCTCCCCTTTTGCATTATGAATGATAAGTTCGCCCGCGTCTCCGACGACCGGCCGCAGGGTCTCGGTGATAACCTCCCCGGTCGACTTGGTCACGCGCACGTTGATGCTCGTTACGAAGTCCTGGCCCTTACCCCCGCGGAACCCGACATACAGGTCGTTCGTAATCCGTGAGGGGTATCCGCCCGTAAGCTGGAACTCAACCTCCTTTCCCGGCGGCGCTGTCTGCGTCGGGCCGGGCGTAAGCGAGACAGGCGAGACAGAGGTCGTGGGCGCAGGCGTTGCCGTGACCGCCGGGGTCTGGGTCTGGGACGGCCCGGTGGGCTCGCCAGAGCCGGTGCAGGCGGCGCAGAGCGAAAATGCGACCAGAAGCACAATCAGAGCTGATAGCAACCTGAAGTTCATAAAGCATTCATGCACATCAAGATATTTCACCCTTTCGTCGCGCTCCCCCCACACCGGGGATACGACGATATAAATAACCGGTGTTGCTGCAAAACCGCCTATCCGGCAGCGTGGCCCGGCGGATCTCGCCCGATCGCGGGAAGAACCCGAATGCAGCAGTCCTCAGGTTCAGAAAGGTATTATATGCATAGGAAGGAACCTTCTATCCACACACGGGTGTAACAATGAACCTACGAAGACCTAACGCTAACGAAGCAACGGGAACGACCAACCGTTCCCGGGACGTCGTGCCCATGTCCGGCATCTGCAGCCGGTGCGTCGATGGGTGCAAGGGATCCTGCGAAATCTGGCTCTCCTCCTTCCGGGGCAGGGAAGTTCTCTATCCCGGCCCGTTCGGCGAAATCACCGCTGGCGCGGACAAGGACTACCCGATCGACTACTCACACCTGAATATCCAGGGCTACGCGCAGGGTGCAAAGGGACTTCCGGAAGGCGTCGAGGCCGGCCCCGATACCGCGGTATTCCCGGACGTCGATACCCGGACTGAGTATGGATGGGATATCAAGGTCCCGATGCGGGTCCCCATCTTCACCGGAGCGCTCGGGTCGACCGAGATCGCCCGGGCAAACTGGGAGCACTTCGCCATCGGAGCCGCCATATCGGGTGTCACGCTTGTCTGTGGAGAGAACGTCTGCGGGGTCGACCCGAAACTGGAACTCGACCACAACGGCAAGGTCAGCAAATCACCCGAAATGGACCGCCGTATCGAGATCTACCGGAGGTTCCATGACAAGTACGGCGAACTCCTGGTGCAGCTGAATGTGGAGGACACGCGGCTTGGAACCGCGGAGTATGTCTCCTCGAAGCACAACCTGGAGACGATCGAGCTGAAGTGGGGCCAGGGGGCAAAGTGCATCGGCGGCGAGATCAAGGTCGGCAGCCTCGACCGGGCGAACCAGCTAAAAGATCGCGGCTACATCGTCCTCCCGGACCCGGGAGCCTCCGAGGTGCGGGCGGCCTTCAAGGATGGTGCCATAAAGGAGTTCGAGCGGCACTCACGCCTCGGCTTCGTCAGCCGGGAAGGGTTCCTTGAGGAGGTCGACCGGCTCCGCGACGTCGGGTTCAAGCGGGTCACCCTCAAGACCGGCGCCTACTCGGCCGTCGAACTCGCAATGGCAATGCGCTACAGTGCAGAAGCAAAGATCGACCTCCTTACCATCGACGGCGCGCCCGGCGGCACGGGGATGAGCCCCTGGCCGATGATGAACGAGTGGGGTATCCCGACCTTCTACATCGAGTCCCTTGCCTACCAGTTCGCCGAGCGGCTGAAAGCACGGGGCATCCGCGTTCCGGACCTCGCCATCGCCGGCGGGTTCGCAGACGAGGCAAACGTCTTCAAGGCCCTCGCCATGGGAAGCCCCTACGTCAAGGCCGTCTGCATGGGCCGCGGCCTGATGATCCCCGGCATGGTCGGAAAGAACATCGAGAAGTGGCTCGCAAACGGCGAACTCCCCAAGACCGTCTCGAAGTACGGCAGCAGCGTCGAGGAGATCTTCGTCTGCTACGAGGAGCTCAAGGAGAAATTCCCCGGCCGGATCAACGAGATCCCACTCGGAGCACTCGGGATCTACACCTACGCGCAGAAGTTCAGGACCGGGCTCCAGCAGATCATGGCCGGGTCGCGGAACTTCAGCCTCAAGGCGGTCGCCCGGAGCGACCTGATGGCGCTGACCGAGGAG
>JALNXI010000342.1 GCA_023230425.1 Methanoculleus sp.
CGGCGCGACCGACGCCCCGACGATCTCGTCCATTGCGGTCGACCCGGCAGAGGTTGAACTCTCCCGCGGCCTCGTGCAGCAGTTCCTCGCCCTGGCCACGGATACCTCAGGAACCGTGCTCGCGAACCTCGCCGTCGACTGGTCGAGTTCGAACGAAACCGTCGGCACGGTCAACGGTACTGGCTTCTTCACCGCCCTTGGGGCGGGTACGACGAACCTCTCCGCCACCTACGGCGAGGTGACCGGGACGACGAATATCACCGTCATCCCGCCGGTGTCGGTCCTGAAAGCAATAGCGGTTTCACCGGCGGAAAAAAGCGTATTCGTCGGTGACAACTGGACGTTCGCCGCCACCCCCCTCGACCAGTATGACGAACCGATGGACGGAGTCCTCTGCACCTGGACCAGTTCGAACACAACGGTCGGCACGGTCAACGAGACCGGCACCTTCACCGCCCTTATTGCGGGCACGACGACACTCACCGCCGCCAACGGGACGGTGAGCGGGAACGCGACCGCTACGGTGCTGGACCCGGCGATGCTGACAGGGATCACGATCTCGCCGTCGCCCGCCTCCCTGACAGTGGGCGAGGGACTCCAGTTCAATGCAACTGCCGTTAACCAGTACAACACCACCATTGACGGCCTCGCTTTCACCTGGACCTGTTCCGACACCTCGGTCGGCACGGTGAACGAGACCGGCTACTTCACCTCGCTCACCTACGGCCGTGCGAACGTCACCGCGGCCATCGGCGCCTTCAATGCCACGGTGCCCGTGACCGTGTTCCCGCAGTCGCCCCTGACCTGGTCCGTCGATGGTTCGGGCGGAGCGAACTTCACCTCGATCCAGGCGGCCGTGGACGCCGCGTTCGACGGCGACACGATCGTCGTCGGGGACGGGATGTACAGCGAGTCCGTCGCCGTCACGAAGCGCCTGACCCTCAGGTCGGAGAACGGGCCCGACGGGACCGCCGTCAACGGGACGATCACGATCTCGGCCGACAACACGACCGTCTCCGGCCTCACCATCACCGGGAACAGCACTGAATACGGCATCATCAGCAACTGTTGTTCGGGATGCACCATCACCGGCAACGTCATCTCGGACAAAGGATGCGGCATCCGGTTCGTGACCAGGTACATCAACGAAAATTACGTGGCCGTACGGAACATCCACGTCGAGGGCAATACCCTCACCGATGTCCGCGAAGGTATATCTGCCGATACGGTAACCGACAGCACCATCAACAACAACACCATCTCCGGGGGGCAGGTTCCCGGTAGCGGTATCGCTATGGTCAGGAACAGCAGAAACGTCGTCAGCGGGAACACCATCACTGAGTTCTCCTATGGGTTCAGCATGAGTTCCGTCCAGAACTGCCGTTTCGACCACAACCTCGTCATGGACAACACCTACCTCATCAGCGCAACCATCGAGTCGCTCTCCGGCTGCACGTTCTATGCAAACTCGTTCGTCAACAATGCCGGAGCGAACACCGGTACCCTTAGTACAAGTAACACCTGGAACTCCCCCGAACCGGTGACCTACACCTACGACGGTGTTACGTATACCGGGCCGATCGGCAACTACTGGGGAGCGGGGTTCGCTATTGACGACGCGGACGGCAACGGCATCGGCGATGCCGGTGTTGTGGCGTTCCCGATGTATCATCTGAGCCCGTCCGACAACGTGGACAACTACCCCCTCGTCCTGCCGGCCGGGGCCTACTTCGGCGAGCCCTACGACGGCATCCCGATCCCGGCGACGATGGAGATCAGTCCGTCTTCGGCCGTCATGATCGGCGAGACCCAGCAGCAGTTCACCGGGACGGTCTACGACCAGAACGGCCACGTCATGACGGGTGCCGGGTTCGCGTGGAGCAGCAGCGACGAGAAGGTCGGCCCCATCACGAGCGGCCGCCTGTTCGCCAGGGATCCAGGCGACGGCCTGTTCACTGCGGAGTACGCCGGAAACACGACGATCACGGGGCAGTGCTACACCCTTCGGGACACGGCCGACGTATTCGTGAACAGGACCGTTCTCGAGACAGTCTGGCTCGACCCCTGTGAATCGACCGACGGCTGGACCTTCTCAAACGCAGGGCTCCGGGACGACGTCGTCTACAGGGAGTCGTATTGCATCGGAACCCCGAAGATAACCGCCAATGCGTCTGCCGAGAAGGTCGTCACCTTCCCCGACGGTGCCGCACAACTGCGGTTCCAGTTGTATGCGGACTACCAGGGATCAGCCTGCTGGATCAAAGCGTTCATCGACGGTGAAGAAGTAGCGCATCCCGTCGGAAAAAACCAGCGGAATACCTACACAATCGACATCGCCGGCTACGAGGCCGGGAACCATACGTTTGCGGTAAAGACGCTCAACAGTAACCCAGGCGGATATGCCAACACAGGTGTCGGGTTCTACCTCTACCAGATCGAGGTACGGGTCGATCCCAATGCGGTCACGCCCGGCATCGCCTCGATCGCGGTCGAGCCCGCCTCGGTGAACCTGACCAACGGCGAGACGCAGCAGTTCTCCGCGGTCGCCTACGACGCCCAGGGCACCGAGGTTCCGGACGTCTCGTTCGCCTGGAGCTCGTCGAACACGTCGGTGGGTAGCCTGAGCGAGACCGGCCTCTTCACCGCCCACAAGGTCGGCACGACGACCGTCACCGCCGCGTACGCCAACGTGACGGGCACCGCCGTCGTCACCGTGACTCCGCCGAAGGGCGACCAGACCCAGGATACCCCGCTGGACATCCCCGGCTGCAACGTCACGCAGACCGGCAATGGGACGCATGAAGTCACGATCAACACCACCGCCACCAACGCAACCGTCTCCGGGAACACCATCCGGATCGTTGAGGGCAACTTCACCCTCACCATCGAGACCGAGGGCGCTCCCACCAATGAGAG
>JALNXI010000343.1 GCA_023230425.1 Methanoculleus sp.
GCTCCAGGAGAACGGCCTTGACCCCGAGAAGGACGTGACCATAAAACCCATGGGCCCCGGTGACGCCACGACGGCGATCATCGCCGACCAGATCGACGGCGTCTTCCTGCCGCACCCGGCACCGGCGGTCATCGCGAGCAAAGGGGCCGGAAGGACGGTCGTCGCCTCCGGCGAGATGGCTCCGAACCATGCCTGCTGTGTCCTCGTTGCGAGCGGCAAACTCATCCGTGAGCAGCCTGAACTCGTCGAGCAGGTCGTGAAGACGCACATCAGGGCGACAGAGTACAACATCGAGCACCCGGACGAGGCGGCGACGATATACTCGAAGAAGACCGGTCAGGATATCGCAGACGTCCAGAAGTCCTTTAAGGAATGGGACGGCACCTGGACCGCGGACCCGAACCTCATCGTCGGCTCGGTTGAGGACTACGCCCGGATCCAGTATGAACTCGGGTATATCAACAAACACCTCACCAAAGACGACATCTTCGACCTCTCGTTCTACGAGAAAGCCCGGGCCTGACCCGGCCCCCCTTTTTCTCCTCCCGGAAAAGAATATTTTAGAGGAAAACCGATGAAATAAAGAGCATTCACCATACCCCATACCGGCCGGCATCTCAGGGCGGCCCCCATCACCAAACAAGCGGAACAGAAATACCATGAACCTACGAGTGAATAGAGAGCAACAGAAGAGACTCCTCGGGATAGCGTCGCTTGCGGCCGCGGCAGTCATCTGGCAGGCAGTAGCAGACCTGATCGTCGCCGACCCGTTCATCCTGCCGAGTTTCACCGATACCGCCGCCGCGTTCGTCAACCTCCTGGGATCCGGAAGACTCCTTGCTGACCTCATGATCAGTCTCGAACACTTTACCATCGGCATAGGGGCCGCGCTTCTCCTCGGTGTCCCGATCGGAATCGCCATGGGCTGGTTCCGGATCGCCGATGCTATCATCGACCCGATCATCGAAGTCCTCCGGCCCATCCCCCCGCTCGCCTGGATCCCGTTTGCTATCATATGGTTCGGGCTCACCCCACAGGCAGCCGGATTCGTCATCTTCATCGGGGCGTTCTTCCCGATCCTGATCGGCACCTACGCCGGGTTCCGGAGCGTGCCGAAGATCTTCGTCGAGGCAGGCAAGGTGCTTGGGTGCGACACACCGTTTGAGTTGATCCGCCATGTCGCTCTCCCGTCGGCGATCCCATCGATAGCATCCGGGATCCGGATATCAATGGGCGTCGGGTGGATGTGCCTTGTGGCCGCCGAGATGTTCGGGGTGAGCGACATAGGCCTCGGTTACTCGCTCTGGCAGAACTACTACCACTACGCGATGGCAAACGTCCTCGTCTACATGCTGATCCTCGGGTTCCTGGGCCTCTTCATCGACCGGATCTTCAGGAACTACGTGGACCGGCGGCTCCTGCGGTGGCATGCAGGGGAGGTGGCCTAGAATGAGCGGCGTTAAGATAAATAACGTCGGGAAGTCCTTTCCCAAGGAAGGCGGCGCCGTAACGCCGGCGCTTCTCGGCGTCAACCTTGAGATCAGGGACGAGGAGTTCATCTGCCTGGTCGGGCCGTCGGGATGCGGGAAGACGACGCTTCTCCGGATCATCGCCGGGCTTGAGACCCCGACTACGGGGAGCGTGACCATCGACGGTCACGCTGTCACCGGCCCGGACCCGAAGCGGGGGATGGTCTTTCAGGAGTACTCCCTCTTCCCCTGGCGGACGGTGATCGACAACATCGCCTTCGGCCTCGAGATGAAGGGCGTCGCAAAGGAGGAGCGCCGGCAGACGGCAGAGCATTACCTTGAGATGGTCGGCCTCTCCCGGTTCCGGGACGCCTACCCCTTCGAACTCTCCGGCGGTATGCGGCAGCGGGTGGCGATCGCCCGGGCACTCGCGAACGACCCCGACGTCCTCCTCATGGACGAGCCGTTCGGGGCGCTGGACGCCCAGACCCGGAACCGGATGCAGAAAGAGCTCCTCTGCCTCTGGAAACAGACGAAGAAGACGATCGTCTTTGTCACCCACAGCGTCGACGAGGCGGTCTACCTCTCCGACCGGATCGTCGTCCTCTCCTCGCGACCGGGGTCGGTCCGGGAGGTCATCAAGATCCCCTGGTCCCGACCGCGTGACCGCACCAGTGCCGGGTTCGCAGAGGTCCGGCGGGGGGTGCTTGAGATGATCAACGAGACTGAAAACGCCCAGTAAGTTTTATTAGAAGAGATCTCCATTTTATAGAGCACTCAGAGATCGGCAGGAGTTTTTAACGATGGTACGAAAACCAGCGAAGATGTACAGGAATCTCGCAAAGAAAGCATATACACGCAGAGAATACATGGGCGGCGTGCCGGGCAGCAAGATCGTGCAGTTCGATATGGGCAACCTCAGCCAGGACTTCCCGGTCGAACTCTCCATCGTCGTCGAGGAAACCTGCCAGATACGCCACACGGCCCTTGAGGCCGCCCGTATCGGCATCAACCGGCAGCTCTTGAAGGAGGTCGGGAGGGCGAACTACCACTTGAAGATCCGGACCTTCCCACACCATGTTCTCCGTGAGAACAAGCAGGCGACCGGCGCAGGAGCAGACCGTGTCTCGGAAGGCATGCGCCTCGCCTTCGGGAAGGCTGTCGGCACCGCGGCGCGGGTCCAGAGCGGCCAGAAGGTCTTCTCCGTCTGGACCAGCCCGCAGTACGCCGAGAAGGCAAAAGTTTCCCTCCGGCGCGGCATCTATAAGATCCCGACCCCCGCAAAGATCGTCGAAGAACGGGTAACGGCAGCGTAAACTCGCATTCCGTCCCATCCTTTTTGCGAGGAGCGGCCCGCAGACGCCAGATCAGGTACCTGCGGGAATATAGATTTTTATAGTCTCTTCCCACCAGTATAAATGATGGTTAATCCGG
>JALNXI010000344.1 GCA_023230425.1 Methanoculleus sp.
TCGTCACCGAGCTCGGTTCAGTCGGCACGGTCAGCGCCTCCGTCTCGGCGAACCTGACCGGCATCCCGCAGGGAGCCGGCCTCACGACGACCGTCTCGCAGAACGTCTCCTCTGATGCACAGAGCGCCTTCCAGCTTGCCGCCAGCGCCGACGGGCTCAACCTCGGCGATGTCGCCTACACGATGAACATCGTAAAGACGAACCTCGATAACGGCCAGGACATCGCCAGCGCCACCATCCGGATGACCGTCAGCCCCGCCTGGGTCGCCGCCCACGGCGGCGTTGACGCGATCCGGATCATCCGGTCCGCCGAGGACGGCACCAAGGAAGTGCTCACGACGACGCTCGTCGGCACCGATGCCGACGGGAATATGGTCTTTGAGGCCGCATCACCGAACGGTCTCTCGATCTTCGGGCTGGCCGCAGCCACGGCAGCATCCCAGCCCAGCCAGGCCTCCTCCTCGTCCGGCGGCAGCAGCGGCTCCTCGACATCGGTCGGTGCGGCAAGCAACCTCAAGTCCGGCGAGACCGTCGCCCTCGCGATGGACGCGACGGCGGTCTCGGCGGTCACCCTTACGACGAACGCCGAGATCAAGGACCTCATGGTGACCGTCGCAAAGGGCTCGCTCCCGCGGGATGCCGAACTCCCGGCAGGCACGGTCTACCAGTACGTCCAGGCCACTCTCTACAAGGCGGCCGAGGCGGACTTCAGCAGCGTCCAACTCCGGTTCGCCGTCCCGGCCCCCTGGCTCGCAGCGCAGGGCTGCACGGCAGAGCAGGTGACCCTGTTCCGCTACGCCGACGGCGCGTGGCAGGCGGTCCCGGTCGAGACGCTCGGTGAGGAGAACGGCAACGCCGTCTTCTCCGCCGCCTCCAACGGGTTCGGCCTCCTCGCGATCGCAGTGACCGAACAGGCCCCCGGCGCGGCCGGCGACGTGACCCCGCAGCCCACCGCAACGGGATCACCGGTCCAGGCGGAAGCAGCGGCCCAGACGGCCGGAAGCACGCCTACGCCGCAGGCCACCCCGCTCCCGGTCTGGGCGGCAATCCTGGCATTCGGGTTCCTCCTCTTCGTGAGGAGAACCTGAACACCCCTTTTTACCTCCCGGCGAAGTGCCGGGAACATACAGGATGCCATGGAGGGGGCAGCCAGCCCCCACACTGGACGTTTGGAGACATCGTTGTAGAAACAGCACGTTCCGCGAGGAGAGCCTCACGCCTGATCGCTGCAGGCCTCGTCGTGATGAGGGTGCTCTGCGTGATACCCTCATCGGCGTTGACCCTATTGCCGTACAAAGATTGTTTCGCCGAGGTTGCAAACGACGCCGGGGTGAAGTACAACCTCGACGGCGAGTATTACAGCGGTCCAAATAACACCTACTACATGAAGTTCGACGGCGGCGGCCTGAACACCCTCCACATCACGACGAACACAGGTTCCCCCAACAGACAGCCGGCCAACTCAACCTCCGCCACCGGGACGTTCTACGTATCCGACACGGGCGGTCGGGGATACGATGACGATACTATCCTGATGTTCGCGACCAACGCCTCCCTGAGCAGCGACTTCTCGATCGAAATCAACGCGGGCGGCGGCATGGCGCAGGTCGATTACGAGATCGGCAACTTCACCGGGTTCGGCGCCTTCGATGCCTATGTGTGGTGCCTGGACTCGAACCAGGGTCAGCGGATCTCCTGGACCAACCAGGTCTCGGGCACCGGGTCCAGCGGCTACACGGTGAACATCTCGTGATCCACCGGATCCAACCTTTTTTCAAGCAACCCCTTGCGCTACATTTAATAGTGGCTAGAAAATGTTAACCAAACCTAGTTAAATTGGCCCGATTTGACAACGGCCTTATACTACACCATTAAAGTTTTACTCATTCTCAGAGAGCGGTTATGCCGAACCAGGGCACCCTGGGTGCCGGTTTCACAGGAGCTTCTTCGAGAATCCTTGCTTTAAAAGGGAAATCTTATGACAGGAGATAGACGTATTCAAACCAGTCCATGGCAGGGGCGGATAGCCGTCCTGCTGCTGATCCTCGCGCTCATCGCCGTACCGGCGGTGGCGCTGGGGGGCACCGACCTGCCATCGAACACGACCGAACCGACCATCGGGATTCCCGACGAGATACCTCCGGGCGTCGGTGCGGAGGATAACGGCACACCCGAACCGACACCGACCGGAACGGTCGCGGAAGAGGTGACGCCGACAGTAACCGAACTGCCGCCGGAGTATGTCTCCATCGATGCGGACACCTCCAACCTCGGTGCAGGCACGGTGATACCGTCGAACAAAGACGTGCTGCTGCAGATCTCGAACGACGGGACCGCCCGGTTCAACGACTACGGCAACAACACCTACCACTTCTTCAGCCCGGGCCAGAGCGGAACTCAGGGCATGAACGCTCTTCATATTACGACCGACGCATCGTCTTCCCAGTATCAGGTCACGGTCAGTAACGACCAGGCGGGCGTCTTCTACCTCACCGACACCGGCGGCCGTGGCTGGGACGACGACGGCATCCTGCTGCTCGCCGTCAACGGCACGATCCCCGACAGCTTCCGGGTCACCGTCAAGGCGAGCGGCTACCAGTGGACACCGGTGCTCACGGGCACCTACCCGGCGTTCGGTGACGTCACCTACGTTTCCGAAGCCCTGAACGAGACGTTCACGAAGGACGACTTCCTCTACGGCCCGCAGATCTGGAGGCCCTGCGCCGCAACGAACTACCCGATCTTCGACGGGCAGGACATGACGGATACCGAAAACACCTTCTCGCTCCTGTTCATCGACCTGAATGCTGGCATCCTCGGTGCGAACGCACTCAGCCAGCCGAGTTTCGCGGGCCAGTCCGTCACCGATAACGGTGCGCTCAAGGTCG
>JALNXI010000026.1 GCA_023230425.1 Methanoculleus sp.
GATACCCAGGAGAAAGCCGTGCCCCGGATTGCATGCAAGCGGGAACACCGGGATGGGATCTCAGATGACCAGTTGTTTCGTAGGGCACTACTCTTTTTTGTGGCGGGTTTTGGGGCTGCCGGTTGAGTTGATCCTGTTTTCAGCGCTGCGAGGATTGGGGATCGAGCGGGCGAGAGCGTTCAAATGCGTTGGAATATTTCAACCAAGCTTCAGTCGCATAAGCATCCCTGAGCCAAAGTCCACTCCTTCGCATGTTGTTTTGCAAACCCAATCTACGGCTTTCCATCGGATATCGCCCCTGGGGGAGGCGGCTCGCGGAGAGGGGGAGCATCCTCCCTCCCCTGTCTCCACCTGTAAACTGACCTAAAACCCCACCCCACCCGGCCTTCGGCCTCCTCCCCCGCCCCTCGGGGGCGGGGGCCGTGCGTGGCGATATCCCCACGAAATCCGTGCATCGGGGTAAGCGATGTCCCAGGAATAATGACACCCCCTCAACCACCCGCACCCCGGGGTGCCCAACCGCGTGTAATAGCCCTCCTTTCCCTCTCGTCGCCCCGGCCGAAGCCCGCTCCAGCCCGCCCTCCCCTGCCCTGATCGATCCTCTTAAATATCGTTATCAACGATAATCTTGTTAACGATAATTCCGGTGACATCATGATTACGCTCACACCCGACGACGTCAGGGCCCGGTTCGGGCCGTTATTCTCGATGAAGTACCTCGCCATGGTCGACCAGAAATCCGGTCTTGCGGAGATCCGCGAGCATTGCCGGGCCCGGGGGACCATTGAGTGGGATGCGGCGAACCGGATACGGGCGGGGGGGGCTATCCAATCCTGCCACGTCGAGGGCACGACGATGACGATGCTCGCCCGGCTGGGGGTATCCCCGGCGAAGTTCGGGGCGGCCGGTCGGGAGATCGGTGGGCAGGCGCTCGAGGGTGTCGAGGTCAGCGGGGACGAAGTGGTGACGACCTGGTCCGGGATCGCGGGAGCAGGCGTCGGCGTTGCGGCCTGCCTGACCCAGGCGCCGGGCGTGATCCGGGCTGAGTACCCCTCAGAGGAGGACCTCCGGATCGGCGGCGCCCGGGTCTGCCGGGTGCGGATCGTATCGCCGCTCTACGAGAAGGTGACGATCGGGATCGACGACACCGATACCCGCGAGGAAGGTGCCACATGGGTGCTCGCGCTCAAGTGCGCTGAGGCTTGCACGATCCCCGGGGTCGAGTACCTGGACATGCGCCTCGTGCAGCTGAACCCTGCGGTCCCGAAGAAGACCACCAACTGTGTCGGGTCCGCCCTGAACTTCGCGGTCCGTCCCGGGAGGGTGGACGCGCTCCTTGAGTACGTCCGCGACTTCGTCGAATCTCAGGCGGTCAGTAACGACACCGGCATCGCCGTTTACCGGGGGATTGCGTTTGCCGAGGAGTCTCCCTACTTAAAAAGGGTCAAGACTGAGCTCCTGACGGTCGATGACGCGGAGGCGGAGGCCGCACGGATGGGTGTCCGATTCATCGACTCAAACGCACGTAAAGGCAGGATAGGAGCACTGGGCGCCGTCCTCTGGGGGAACAAGGGCGTTGAAGCGGCAGGTCTCTATGGTGAGACTCTCTGATCCCTACACGATACGGTATCCACAGATTGTGGCGGTGGCCGACGAAAGCGCCGAGCAGGTAGAACTCATCGAGTTCTTCGACTGCACCGGCGGCGCGATGTGGGTGAAGCGCCACTATGCGCAGAGCCCGCTCGTCCGCTCCGTCCGCACCGTAGGGGCGACCAACCGCTACCTCCTCCGGACCGGCAACGTCGACCTCGCGCTCGAGGGCTCGGTCTTCCCGGCGGGGATCGCCGCCGTCGCCGTTGAAGAAGGCGAGATCGCCGTCACCTACAGAGGTCTCGGCGGCGGCGGTGTGGGAGCATCCATCTGCCGTGCCTCGGCACCGGGGGTCGTCCGCTACAAGAGCGACCCTGCCGGCGGCGGACGGCTCGCAGGCTCGACGATCTGGCTTCCCCGCCGCGAGCGGGTGATCATCGGGGTCGACGACACCGATACCCCGGAGGAGGGCGCCACCTGGACGCTGGCCCACAACATCGCACGGGCCGTCGAGGACGACCGTTCCCGCTACCTCTCCCATACCATCGTCCAGCTCTTCCCGGTCCCTTATCGGACCAAGAATTGTGTCGCCATCGCCTGCGAGTTCGCCACATCCGACCCTGACGGGCTGGTCCGGCGCTACCGCGATCTCCTCGAGGAGTACACGCTCTCGGAGGAGACCGGGATGGCGGTCTGGCAGGGATTCGACCCGTCGCCGCTTGAGGAGTTCGGCGGGCGCGTGAAGAGGGGTGAGGTCTCGTCCGACGACCTTGCCGCCCTCGCCGACCGGCGGCTCTCCGTCGTCATGGATGGCCGGGGCGCGATCGGGGCGGCGGCGGCGATCCCGTTTGCCACAAGGTATGAGGAGGCGCTGGCGTTATGGAATGGAGACGGCTGAAGGCCCGGTTGCTTGAGGCGGGTTCTGTCCGCCTCTCCGGCGAACCGATAGAACGGTACGTATCCCGCTCCGCCGCCGGCCCTTCGGCGGGGACGTCCGGCTCGCTCTTCTTCTCCACAGGTGGTGGCCGGCGGGCCCGGGTCGGTATCGACGAGGCCAGTCCCATCGAGGTCGTCCACCGGGGAGGAGGTGAGGCGGACCTTTTCATTGACGGTGAGCGGGTTGGCGGCCGGCTCGAACCTGCCGCTCTTCACTGTCCCCGCCAGGCCTACATCACGGTCAGCGGAACGTGCATCTTCCACTGTCGCTACTGTCCGGTGCCGGGCCTCCCGGGGCGGAGGAAGAAGGTCGGAGAGATCGTGGAGATGGTCGGTGGTGTGGCCGACCGGGTCGATGCCATCGCCATCACGAGCGGCGTCGCCTCCTCGATCGAGGAGGAGGAGGCGTACGTCCTCGACGTCGTGGCGGCGCTCGCGTCGTTCGGCCTTCCCATCGGTGTCTCGATCTACCCGGGCCCAGAGACCCCGGCCCGGCTCCATGCCGAGGGCGTCGTCGAGGTGAAGTTCAACATCGAGGCGGCGACTGCGGCACTCTTTCGCGAGATGTGCCCTGATCTCTCGTGGGAGGCGGTCTGGGAGGCACTCCAGTGCTCCGTACAGCTCTTCGGGAGGGGCAGGGTCTTCTCGAACGTCATCGTCGGCCTCGGGGAGACCGACGAAGACCTGGAGCGGGTCATCGAGGACCTTGTCGGAATCGGGGTTATACCGGTCCTCCGTCCGCTCAACCCGGCGGCGTCTCTCACCGGCAAGCCCCGGCCGTCCGCCGACCGACTACTCTTGCTCTGCGATATCCATGAGCGGGCCCTCCGGGAGGCCGGACTTGACCCCCGCCGGGCGCTGACGATGTGTCCGGCATGCACCGGGTGCGACCTTGCACCCGGGAGGGACACATGAAGGGCACGGAGGCGCTCGCTCTGGCGCTCCGGCTGTCTGCTGACCGCTGCTACGCCGTCCCCGGCTATCCGGTCTCCGGGCTCGCTGCCACAACCGGGGCCGCAATCACCATAAACGAGAAGGTAGCACTCGAGTACGCCCTCGGCGACTCGCTCGCCGGTCTCCGGGCTGCCGTGGTCGTCAAGCACGTCGGCCTCAACGCCTGCGTGGACCCGCTGGTGCATGCCACCGCGCAGGGCCTCCGGGCAGGTGTCGTGGTGGTGGTCGGCGACGACGTGCGCGCGACCGCATCGGACGTCGTGCAGGACTCCCGCTACTACGGCGAGATCGCCCGGGTTCCAGTGCTGGAACCCGATGGCGAGACGCTCGCCCCGGCGGTCGAGGCGGCGTTTGAGGCTTCGGAGACCTTCTCCCGGGTTGCCATTGTCAGGGTCATGCCTGACCTCCTGGATACGGATGTCCCGGGCACCTCCGCGCCGCGGAGCGACCGGACGGGGAGCCTCGCGGACCCGGGGCTCACGATGGCCGGACGGGCGCAGGCGGCCGACCAGAGGACCCGGGCGATGTTTGCCTGGTCGCGGTCCTCGCCCCTCAACCGGTTTGCCGGTGGCACCGTCGGTGCAGGCCCCGTGGGGGGAGCGTCCCGTGTGGTCAGCATCTACCCGCCTCCGGCTGACCCGGACGCGCTCGCCCTGACCCGGGAACTTGGTCGCCCCTTCCTCAGAGAGCACCGGCTGCTCGTCCCCCCTGACCCTGCCGGGGAGCCGGAACGGTACTCCTCCCGGGGCTACTGCCGGACGTTCTGCCGGGACTGCCCGTTCCACCCGGTCTTCGCTATCCTCTCCGAGCGTGGGATGCGGGCCATCTGCGACGCCGGGTGCGCGATTCTTGCGATGAACCCGCCCTACCGGGTAGGGATCGCCACCTACGGGCTGGGGTCATCGGTTGCCGTGGCGGCGACCAGCACCGGGGTAGCGCTCACCGGCGACTACGCGCTCCTGCACTCAGGGCTAAACGCCCTCATCGACGTCTACGAGCGTCGACTTCCGCTCCTCTGTATCGTCCTCGCGAACAACCGGATGGGTATGACCGGCGGTCACCCCGTCCCTAATATCCTTCGTTACATCACCTGGGCGGACCCGGTCGTCTGCGCCGCAGACGACGTCAGGAAACTTCGCCGGGCCCTGGTCCCCCCGCAGGGACCCCGGATGGTGGTGATCGAGGGCGCCTGCCCTGAGGGTGGACACCATGAAACCGTGGCATATCGAGATCTGTGATGTAACACTGCGAGACGGGGAGCAGACTCCCGGCGTCTCGTTTACCCGTGATGAGAAGATGGCGATCGCCGTAGCGCTCGATGAGATCGGCGTGGAGGTGATCGAGGCCGGTTTTCCTGTGGTATCGGCGGCGGAGAAGGAGTGCATCGCCGCCATCGCACGAAGCGGTCTTGACGCGCGGGTTTGCTGTCTTGCACGGGCGCTCAAGCCCGATATTGAGGCAGCCCTCGACTGCGACGTGGACATGGTCAGCATATTCATCGCGACCTCCGACCTTCACATCCGGCACAAGTACCGGAGACCCCGCGAGGAGGTACTCGAGGACGCCCTCGATATGGTGGAGTTCGCCGCCGACCACGGCGTACAGGTGCGGTTCGCGGCCGAAGACGCCTCACGGACCGACCCTGCGTTCCTCGTCGAGATGTATACCCGGGGTGTCGAGTGCGGCGCTGATCTCGTCAGTTTCGCGGATACGGTCGGGTGTCTCACCCCGCTTGAGGTCCATGCGGTCATATCCGGGATCCTCGATAAGGCCCCCCTCCCGCTCTGCATCCACTGTCACAACGACCTCGGATTTGCGGCGGCAAACACCATCACTGCCGCGGCCGCCGGGGCGTTTCAGCTCCACACTACCGTCAACGGCATCGGTGAGCGTGCCGGGAACGCGGCGCTCGAACAGGTGCTGGTTGCCCTGCGGATGAAGGGCGGCGTCGACCGCTACGACCTCTCACGGCTGCAGGATATCTCAAGGCTGGTCGCCCGGCTCTCGGGAGTCTTCCCGGATCAGGTCCGGCCGATCGTCGGCGAGAACGCCTTTGCCCACGAGAGCGGGATCCACATCGCCGCCATCCTTGAAGATCCCTCAACCTACGAATCCATCCCCCCGGAACTGGTGGGCGGCGAGCGGCGGTTCGTTCTCGGGAAGCATACCGGGAAACGGGCGCTTGAGCATATCGCGAAGGCTTATGGTTTCAACCTCTCCGACCGGGAGGCACGGTGGGTGCTTGAGCAGATCAAACTCCGGAGCGAGGGAAAGTGCAGCGTCACCCCGGAGGTGCTCTGCGGGTTCCTCAGGCAGGCGAAGGAGGGGGTTCTCCAGTGAGCACGCTCTCCGAGCGGATCCTCGGTGCGCCGGCAGGGACATATGTGGACCGCGAGGTCGATATCGCCTTTGCCCATGACGGGACCGGTCTCCTCACCCGGGAGGCGCTCCGGGAGATGGAAGTGGAGCGACTTGCCCACCCCGAGCGCCTGCGCCTGGTCTTCGACCACATCGTCCCGGCGAATACCGGGATGACGGCGACGCTTCAGGCGGAGCTCCGTGGGTATGCCCGGTCCTCAGGGATAGAACTCTCGGACGCCGGGGGGGGGATCTGCCACCAGGTGATGAGCGAAGGGGTCGTCCGGCCCGGCATGATCGTCGTGGGCGCCGACTCTCATACCTGCACCCTCGGCGCCCTGGGCGCGTTTGCCACCGGAATGGGGGCGACTGATATGGCGGCGATCTGGGCGTCGGGAGCCACATGGTTCCGGGTCCCGGAGACGATCGCGGTCAGGCTCTCCGGCAGGCTCGACGGTGCGGCGGAGCCAAAAGATGTCGCCCTCGCTTACGTTGCAAAACTCGGTATGGAGGGAGCGACCTACCGGGCACTGGAGTTTGTGGGCGACGGAGCGGCAGGAATCTCCATGGACGGACGGCTGACCCTCTCCAACATGGCGGTCGAGACGGGGGCGAAGGCGGGGATCTTCTACGCCGACGGGGTCACCGTCCGCTACCTCGCGGAGTACGGCGTTACGGCATCCCCCCAGACACCGGAGGACTGCCGTTACGAGCGGGAGGTCGATATCGACCTTTCCGGCATCGTGCCCCTTGTTGCGGTCCCGCCCCGGGTGGATACCGTCCGAGAGGCGGAGGAGGTCGCGGGTACGCACCTCGACCAGGTCCTCGTCGGGACCTGCACGAACGGCAGGTACGAAGATCTTGCCCGGTTCGCCCGGATCGTCCGGGGAAGGAAGGTGGCGGTCCGCACTCTGGTCGTCCCTGCCTCACGCACGGTGCTTTCCCGGGCAATCGCCTCCGGCGTCCTCGCTGATATCGTGGATGCGGGGTGCATGGTGGCGCCGCCCGGGTGCGGACCGTGCCTCGGGGCGCACGCCGGCGTGCTCGGGGAGGGTGAGGTCTGCCTCTCCACCGCCAACCGGAATTTCAAGAACCGGATGGGCGTGGGCGGCGATATCTACCTCTCGTCGGTTGCTACCGCCGCCGCGAGCGCGCTCGCGGGCGAGATCGCCGTGCCGGAGGCGGTATAATGCAAGGAGTTGGGCCGGCGGTCTGCCTCGGAAACGACATCGACACCGACGTCATCATCGCCGGACGCTACCTCCGGACGAAGGACCGCTCAGTCTGGGCGGAGCACGCCTTCGAGGACCTGGATCCCACGCTCGCCGGCCGTCTTTCGGGCGCAGTCATCGTCGCCGGGAGGAACATGGGGTGCGGGTCATCCCGGGAGCAGGCGGTGGTCGCCCTCCGGGAGGCCGGGGTGGTCGGTGTCGTCGCCCCGTCATTTGCCCGTATATTCTTCCGGAACGCCGTCAACGTCGGCCTGCCGGTGATCGAGGCCACGGTGGCCTGCATCGACGGCGCTCACGTCGCGTTCGACCTCGATGCAGGATGGGTGGAGGTGGACGGGGAGCGCTACCCCGCCCGCCAGCTCTCCCCGAAGATGGTCGCCATCCTCCGGGCCGGTGGGCTGGCCCCCTACTGGAGGGCGTGCCGGTGATCTTTCCTTCGCACTGCAAGTATGTCGGGTCCGCGACTGGCACCCCGTATGGAGAGCGGGTCTACTTCCTCTCGCGCTACCTGGTCCGCGAGACCGCCGGCGGCACGGAGGTGCTCGAGGTGGAGGCCGACCCGGACGGGACCGGGTTAATACGGAACGTGCTCTCCACCAGGGTCCTCGCTGCCGGCGATGATGTCTACCACTACCCGGATCGGGTGAACATTCACGATCGAACACTCTTAGTAAGGGAGGCGGTGCGATCCGGGCACCGCTGCACTGTATTCACCGGCCACGGCGAGCAGACCACATTCGTGCTCGACCCGGACCTCTCGGGGTTCCTCCGTATCCACGTCTACGACATCACCCCGCCCCGCCCCCACCTCTCGGCCACGCTTCGCGATCTGGAGGGAACCGGGCTCTTCGGCGACCTTGAGGTCGTCTTCGAACACCACGTCCGGGATATCCGGGAGATCGGGGCCGACGTATATCCCTGCCGTGCGGCCGGTTTCCCCCGCACCCTTGACGCGGACCCGCTCCGGCCGGGCGACCGGGTCGCGGGGTGCCTGACGGGGAGAGATCTGGTACGGGAATGTTATGGTGAAGGGGTAACGGTGGAGAACATCTGCCCGGTCGAGGCGGTGGCGAGCGAGCCTTTCATTGCCCGGTGCTGCCGGAGCGAACGGGGGGGTCTCGGGCTTCGGAGCGGTCGACTCGGCGTGGTGGTCCACTGGGGCGCGTCGCCCCGGGCTATCGCCGAGGCGGTCGTTGACCTCGTGGCCGCATGGAGGGAGCGGGATGGTAAAGGTAGCGGTCGTTGAGGGCGACGGTATCGGGCACGAGGTCGTCCCTGTTGCCCGGGATATCCTCGCGGCCGTGCGCCCGGACATCGAGTTCTTCGAGGTTGAGGTGGGGTACGGGCGGTGGAAGCGGACCGGGAGCGCCTGCGGGGAGGAGACGATGGCTGATCTCCGGGCGGCGGACGCCATCCTCTTTGGGGCCGTCACGACGCCGCCTGATCCCGGCTACCGGAGCGTTCTCCTCCAGATCCGCCACGATCTCGATCTCTACGCGAACGTCCGCCCGATTCAGGGCGAGGGGGTCGATATCATCATCGTGCGGGAGAACACCGAGGGGCTCTACTCCGGTATCGAGTGGACGGAGCCGGACCGAGCCTGCACGGTCCGGGTCGTCTCCCGCCGGGGGAGCGAGCGGATCGCCCGGTATGCCTGCACCCTCGCGAAACCCCGCCGCCACCTCACCGTCGGCAACAAGGCGAACGTCTTAAAGTCCGACTGCCTCTTCGTCGAGATCTGCACGGCGGAGGCTCTCCGGGCCGGGGTCCCCTGCAGGGCCAGTTACATCGACGCGCTCTGCCTTGACCTCCTGATGCACCCGGACCGTTACGATGTGATCGTGACGACCAATATGTTCGGGGACATCCTCTCCGACGCCGCCGCCTACCTGGTGGGAGGGCTCGGCATGCTTCCGAGCGCCAACATAGGAGAGCGGCATGCTCTCTTTGAGCCCGTGCACGGGAGCGCCCCTGATATTGCGGGAAAAAACGTGGCGAACCCCATTGCGGCGATCCAGAGCGCCGCGATGCTGCTCTCCCACCTCGGCGACCCTGTATCCGGAGCAGCCGTCGAGGAAGCGGTCTCGCGGGTGCTCGGGGCAGGCATCCGCACCCGCGACCTCGGCGGTGCCGCCGGCACCCGGGAGTTCGGGGCAGCGGTGCTCCGCGAGGTCGGGCGGAGGAAGACCTAAACGCTCCAGAGTCGAGAGTTACGCTATGGTGCTGGTGGGATGCCACGTCTCCATCGCCGGCTCGATCGACCTCGCGGTCGGGCGGGCTCGCGAGCTGGGTTGCGATACGTTTCAGATCTTCTCCCGGAACCCCCGGGGCTGGAAGGCGAAGGACCTCGACCAGGGGACGGCTGATGCGTTCAGGACGGCGGTGAGTGCATCTGGCCTTGGCCCGGTCGTCGACCACATGCCCTACCTCCCGAACCCGGCCTCGCCCGACGACGAAATCTACGATAAATCGGTCGCAGCGCTCACCGGAGAACTCCGGCGATGCGATCTGCTCGGTATACCTTACCTCGTGACCCATCTCGGGCACCACCGCGGCGCCGGGACCGAAGCAGGGCAGGAACGGGTTGTCGCCGCCATCAACCGGGCACTCACCGATGCCGGGGAGGACGATGTGATGCTGCTCCTCGAGAATACCGCCGGGGAGAAGAACAGCGTGGGGTCGACCTTTGCTGACCTCTCCCGGATCATGGACGGGATTGATGCGGTTGAAAAAATAGGGATCTGTTTTGACACCTGCCATGCGTTCGCCGCCGGCTACGACCTCCGGACTGCGGAGGGGATCGAGGTGGCGTTCGTGGAGGTCGACGACCTGATTGGTCTTCGGCATCTCCGGGTCGTCCACCTCAACGATAGTAAAGGCGATCTCGGGGGCGGGCTTGACCGGCACGAGCATGTCGGGCTTGGGTCCATCGGGGAGGAAGGGTTCCGGCATATCCTCCGCCACCCAGGCGTCCGGAGCCTCCCCCTCATCTGCGAGACGCCGGTGGACGAGCGGCGGGACGATGTGGGGAATATCGCGAAGGTCCGGGAACTCGCGGGCGCGTGAGCGCCCCCGGGCCGCTCGCCACCGTGGGTACTGTGTCCAATTGGGTGGAGCGGAACCTGCCTCAGTTTTTATTTTCAAACTGTTATAATAATTCCCGATATCCGCGTTAAAGCAGCCCGCCGCAAGGGATATATATTTATGTCACTATCCTGCAACTCACGAACCCTTTATCCGGCGGGATACCGGCAATTCTCCGGCACCCTGCAGGATCTCCGTTTGCATGCCGGTTGAGAAGGGCTGCTCCTCCACCCCGCCTGCAGACACCATCGCATGGGACGAAAGGGGGCGTTCTCATCGTGGTGATCAGAGAATGGCTGAATGTAAATCGCTGATATTAGTCTGTGCCGTCATCATCATCGGACTGCTGGCGCCGCCCGTTCTGGCGGTGGAGGCGGCCCCCGGGGATACGGTACTTTTCTGCACTGCCCGGGGATCGCAGGAGCATCCTGATATAGACGGGAATATGGTCGTCTGGGAAGACGGCCGGGACGGGAAATATATCTACTACTCCACCGCTCCCGGCAGCGAAGGCCGGAGGATTACCGGTGGCTACGCCGAGCAGGAGTACCCGTCCGTCTCGGGGAATTTTATTGTCTGGCAGGACCGGCGACACGGGAATTGGGAGATCTACCTCTTCTCGCCCTCCGGCGGGGAGAGGCGGATCACCAACAGCACGACTGACCAGAGGATGCCCGTCGTCCACGGGGACCACGCCGTCTGGTACGATACGCGAGAGGGGGGCGTCGATATCTGCCTCTACAACATCGAGACAGGCCAGGAGATCTATCTTGATTGCTCGCCGGTGACCGAATGGAAGCCCGCGCTCTCGGATGAGTACGTCGTCTGGGAGGAGAGCACCGGGGGCGGGGATATCTGGACGTACGATATCCTGACCGGAAAGAAGCAACGGATAACCAGGAACGATGCGCGGCAGGCATACCCGGCGATCTCCGGGACCCGGATCGTCTGGGAAGACTACCGGAACGGACTGCCTGATATCTACATGTTCGATCTTGGCGACGACCGCGAGTACAGAATCACCGGCGATCCTGCCGCCCAGGTCTCTCCGGCGATCGATGGGGAGATCATCGCCTGGGAAGATAAGCGGGGCGGACTCTGGGATATTTACCTGTACGACCTTAGTATCGGGGTCGAAATGTCGGTCTGCACCGCCGGAAACGAACAACTCTTTCCTTCGGTCTCCGCGGACAGGATCGTCTGGCAGGATAAACGAAGCGGAGAATGGAAGGTCTACATCTTCACCTACGCCGGCGGAGCACCGCCGGAGGCGGAGTTCTCGGCGGACCCGGCGGCCGGTACGGTCCCGCTCACCGTCCGGTTTATCGATCGGTCCACCGGCAGCCCGGAGGACTGGAAGTGGGAGTTCGGTGACGGGGGTTCGTCGACGGAACAGAACCCGGTGCACACCTACAAGAGCCCCGGTGAGTATTCGGTCTCGCTCAGGGTGAGCGGCCGGTTCGGGTCCGACACTGTCACAAAGACCGGCCTTGTCCGTGCAGAATTGCCGAGACCCCCGGCCGCCGGTTTCTCCGCCGCGCCGGTATCGGGGGGTGCGCCTCTCGTCGTGCAGTTCACGGACGAATCGGCGAACAGCCCAGCCACCTGGCTCTGGGACTTCGGGGACGGCGCAACATCGAACGACCGGAACCCGGAGCATACCTACGCGGCAGTCGGCACCTACAGCGTCAGCCTGACCGCCGGCAACGCGGCAGGCAGCGCGAACATCACGAAACCCGCCTACATCACCGTTGTCGAGCCTCCGATAGCCTCGTTCCGGGCCGATACCCTGAACGGGACCGCACCGCTCACCGTCAAGTTCTCGGACACCTCGACCGGCGATGTCAAAGCCTGGTCCTGGCGTTTCGGTGACGGCGGGACTTCTTCCGGGCAGAATCCGGAGCACACCTACCTCGCCACCGGCACCTACACCGTCTGGCTTGAGGTCGAGAACCCGGCCGGGAGTGATAACGAGACGAAGAGCGGCTACATCACCGTGATCGGGCGGCCGGTCGCGGCATTCACCGTGAACGCGACGGCTGGGGCCGCCCCGCTCGCAGTCGGGTTTGCGGATGCATCAGCGGGGGATCCGAGGTCGTGGTCATGGGTCTTCGGTGACGGGGGATCGTCGGTCGCGAGGAACCCCGTTCACGAGTACCAGGCGCCCGGGACCTATACCGTCTCCCTGACCGTAGCAAACGATGCGGGAGAGAACACGACGGTTCGGGCAGGCTACATAACGGTCTTCGAACCGCTGACCGCAAACTTCACCGCCAACGTGACCCGGGGGGCCGCCCCGCTCGCGGTCGGGTTTGCGGATGCGTCGGTCGGGAAGCCTGCGTCTTGGTTCTGGGACTTCGGCGACAAAAAGACTTCTACCTTACCTGATCCTGTCCACGTATTCGAAGAACCCGGGACCTATACCGTCAGCCTGACAATCTCCGAGGGCGGTGACAACTCCACAAAAGTCCTGCAGATCCGCGCCTTTGGCCCGCCCGCCGCAGGGTTCAGTGCCGTGCCTCTCAACGGGACGGCCCCCCTCACGGTTACGTTCACCGATACGTCTGCCGGAGAACCTTCCTCCTGGCTCTGGGACTTTGGCGACGGTGCAACATCAACCGACCGCCATCCCTCGCACACCTACACCGCTGCCGGGAACTACACCGTCAACCTGACCTCAGGGAACGTCGCCGGGAGCAGCACCACGGTGAAGACCGGGTACATAATTGTCCGTCCCGCCCCGGCAACGCCGACCCCGACCTCGACGCAGACATCGACAGGCGGCGGTGGCGGTGGCGGCAGTTATGGCTGGGTAAACCCGGGCTGGAGCACGCCGGCTCCGACCCCTACCCCTACCGCGAACACGACATCGGCCGCCGTTCCCGGAGAGGCTGAGCCCGGCCGGCTGCCCCTCGGGGAGACCGGTCTCGTGGAACGGTTCGTCCGGGTCAGCTCGCCTGACGGTGTTGTGAGCCTCGCCATTGTGGAGGGCGTCAGGGCGGTTGACGCCGCCGGGAACCCGCTTCGCGCGGTGACCATC
>JALNXI010000346.1 GCA_023230425.1 Methanoculleus sp.
GGCCTCGCCGGCAAAGACTCCGGCGAGTTCGTAGGTCTCCTCCCTCTTCGATCCCGCAAACTCCGGGGCGAGCACCATCCGGTCGGTGAGGTATATGAGCCCCCCGCACTCCGCGTAGACCGGCGTGCCGTTCCGGGAGACCTCTAAGAGCCCCTTCCGCACCGCGGTGTTTGCCTCGAGTTCCGCGCCGAAGAGCTCCGGGTAGCCCCCGCCGAGTATGTAGCCGTCAGCCTCCGGCAGCCGGTCGTGGATCGGAGAGAACGGGACAACCTCGACCCCAAGCGACGCGAGCACGTCGAAGAGGTCTGCGTAGTAGAAGTTGAAGGCCTCATCGAGCGCGACGCCGATCCGGACGTCCGCCTCCCCGGCGGCCGCGTAGACGGAGTTCTCCTCAGCCGGCGGCTCACCCTCCCGGGCAAGCGCGAGCAGGGCGTCCAGGTCGACGTGATCCCCGATCATACGCTTCACCGCCTCGATACGCTCCCGGAACTCCTCGTGCCCCTGCCCCTCCCGGTAAGGGACGAGGCCGAGATGGCGCATAGCAAGTTCCATCTCCGTCGTCCGGGGGATGGCGCCGACGACCGGTATGCCGCAGTAGTGCTCGATTGCACGGACCGCCTTCTCCCGGTGGCGGGTCCCGGTGACCTGGTTGAGGATGACCCCCCCGATTGCAACGTCCGGGTCGAAGGCCTGGAAACCTTTCACGATCGCCGCAGCGCTCCGGGTGATGCTCCGGGCGTTGACGACCAGAACAACCGGCAGGTTGAGTTGTTTGGCAATCGCGGCCGTGCTCCCGAGGTCGGTGAGCGCCTCCGCCCCCTCGAAGAGCCCCCGGACCCCCTCCACAATGGCGATATCCGCTCCCCGGCATCCGTGCGCAAAGACCGCACCGACCTCGGCCGGGTCCATAACATAGCCGTCCAGGTTCCGGCAGGGCCGGCCCGTCACCCCCGTGAGGTAGGACGGGTCGATGTAGTCCATCCCTACCTTGAAGGTCTGGACGGCCCGGGTGGTCGAGAGGAGGGCCGAGAGCGCGAGGGTGATGCTTGTCTTCCCGCTCCCGGAGCGGTCGCCGGCGACGAGGAGGGACTTCATCGCATACTCCGCAGGACCGCCCCGAACTCGCTCTCGACGATATCCCGGACACCGAGGGTTTTGGGGTGCAGGTCGATCTCGACCACGACGTGCCGGTGCCCCAGCTCCCGGAGCGGCGCCACCTGCCGGGGACCGTTCGTGACCGAGAAGCACTCAATTCCTTCCGTGTACTCCGCCGGGACGGCGTGCGGCACCCCGACAAGGAGAGCAAAGTCGGGGGCGAGTTCCCGGAGCCGCTCCCCGACCGCGGAGCCGTTCGCCCCGTACTCGTCCAGCGCCCCGAGGAGTTCGGGGTCGACCTCTCGCTCCCGCATGCCGGCGAGGATCCGGGCGGCATCCTCCCGCACCTTCGGGAGGCCGCGCGCTTCCAGGTTCGCGAGATACGTGATCGCGGCGTCCGGACAGACATCGTGGAGGGCGAGAAGTTCGTCGGCGAACATATAGGCGGTCTCCTTCTTCGCGTTCATGACCGCGACCCCCACAGCACCATCGTCGGCGAGTTCCACAAGGCGCTGTGCCGCGACGTGCTTGAGGTCGCCGCGTGAAGGCTCGATGTAGTTCCGGGACGCCGCCCCCCGCAGCCGCTCCACCTCGTTTGCTTTCCCAAGGTGGTATCGCTGGCGTTCCAGTTCATCGTTGCTGATCCAGCCGGCGGCAGCGGCTGGTTCGAGTGTCGCAAGGACGCCGTCGATGTTCTCCCGGAACCCGGCATGGATGTCCACGGCAATCGCCGGAGTTGTGATCCCGGCGTCGTGGATGGCGGACTGGAGGTCTTCACCGATGATCATCGAGACGCACGTCCCGATGACCGCTATCCGCCGGGGTGCGAACTCCTTCTCCGCGTAGCGGAGCACCCGCATGAGCGGCTCATGCCCGCCGAAGATGAACTCGTTGTCGGCGAGCGATGTTGTCAAAACCCGCATGCCATCCTCTTCGAGGAGGCGGGCGTGCTTGAACGAACAGCCTGACGGGCCGTGGAGGATTGCCACGTCCACGCCCAGGTCGCGGGCGGTGTAGAGCCCCGCTACGATAGAACTCGGTCTTGGTTGAATGTATTGCATTATTATCTCCACATCTTTACCGCGAGGACGATCGCGCCCGCCGGGGTGATCCTCCGGGCGAGATCCATTCCCTCGTCGAGTGAGGCTGCCGTATGCTCCTCTCCGGCCGTGCACCACGCCTCCCCGACGTAGACGGTCGCCGTCGGCTCGACGGCCGATACCGCCCGCCGGGTATCCTCGAGAGAGAAGCCCTCGCAGACCGCCCGTGCCTCCTCGCCGATGACGAGCGTCAGGGCGCCGTTGCCCGCGAGAGTCCTCGCGTAGCGTGCGGCATCAAGGGTGGTGGCCACGTTCGTCCCGCTGTTCGCGTTGTCCACGATCAGCAGGTCTCCTTCCCACCGGGTCGCCATCCGGCCGGGCAGGGCGGTAAACTCTGCAAGCGGCGAAGGGTCGACCCCGATCACGCAGGCGGTCGCGGCCGCAAGCGAGAGCTCCGTGCGGTAGCCCGCAAGGGTGCAGAGTGGGTTAGCGAAGGTGCCGACGATCCCCCGTCCCGAAAACCGGCAGACCGGGCCGTCGAAGGATACCATCTCGTCGGCAGCGACCGTCTTTCTCGGGAGATCGATGCCGGGCGGGAGCACCACGATCCGTGTCCGGGAGAGCAGCCGGCACTTCTCGGTGATCGCACGCTTTCTCCCTGCCGCGATCGGATAGTCCTCCGGCGACGTCAGCACCGCCACGTCCCCGGCGCCCGTAACTCCGAGCGACTCTTCCGCGACCAGCCAGCC
>JALNXI010000027.1 GCA_023230425.1 Methanoculleus sp.
GAACCGCTCCTGAACGCGGACTACACCCGGATCGTTCCCGCGAGCGCAAGGCCCTTTGCGGGGAAGTATACGTGGGAGTGATTGGGATGGAGATGAAGACATTCAAGGACCTGGAGGCCGAGGTCTGGGCTACGGACCTCTGTTCCGGGTGCGGGGCATGCGTGGCGGTCTGCCCGGCGGATGCCCTCCGGTTTGCGCCGGGGAACACCGATGCACCGGTGAACATCGGCTACTGCAAGGCTGAGAACGACAGTGTGCCCTGCGGGGCATGCTATGCAGCCTGCCCGCGAGTCGACCTCGCAGGACAGGGGGAGATGCTCGGGTCGTACAAGGAGATCGTTGCGGCCCGGTCGGTCTTCCCGGTTGAGCGAAAACAGAGCGGCGGTGCGGTGACGGCGATCCTGGTCAACGCCCTCGATGAGGGGCTGATCGACGCGGTCGTCACGGTGACGAGGGACCCCTGGACGCTGAAACCGTCGTCGGCGGTGATCACATCGTCAGATGCCCTCATCCAGCATGCCGGGAGCCGCTACTCCTGGTGGGTGCCGCTTCTTGCCTCCCTCAAGGAGGCAGTGGTCACCCGGAAGTACCGGCGGGTCGCCGTCGTGGGCGTGCCCTGTGTGGCACGGGCGACGCAGGCAATCCGGGCGAGCGACCACGAACTCCTCCGGCCTTACGCAAAAGCGATCCGGCTCGTCGTCGGCCTCTTCTGCACGGAGACCTTCGACTACGCGAAACTGGTCGAGGGGAAACTGCAGGCCGAGCGCCAGATCGAGCCCTGGGAGATCCGCCACCTGGACATCAAGGGGAAACTGGACGTCTACCTGCAGGACGAGCGGCATATCTCCATACCGCTTGCCGACCTCGGGGAGTCGGTCCGGCCCGGGTGCCGGGTCTGCACCGACTTTACGGCGGTTGAGGCGGACGTCTCGGCCGGGGCCGTCGGGTCGCCGGACGGCTACACGACGCTCGTTATCAGGAACGATATCGGCAGAGGGTTCGTCGACCGGGCGGTCTGGCAGGGGAAACTTGCGACCGGCGGGAGCGTCGACCTTGCCGCCGTCGAACGCCTGGCCGCGAAGAAAGCAGAGCGCCGGCCGGAATAATACTTTTTTGCGCCGCATCGGCAATCAATCACTCCAGGTTCCGGTCTGCAGAACCTTCTGTACGCTACCGCATCGAGCCATCTCCATGTGCGAGTAGAGCCTTTTTGGGCGCGTAGAGCCACCGATACCCAACGGGGACTTCGCGAACTTCCGTGTGCAGCAATGATGTGGAAGACGGTGACGCGGCCTCACGCGAAGTGCGCGAAGGGAATGCGCGGGCTAGATGATCAAGTTAAATAGTGTTAACAACAATAAATTTGTGTTGTGCAGAGAACGGCAGCCCGTGTTCCCGGATTCGAGAGCCCGAGTGCCTGTGCAGCGGCAGCCCCGTTCCCTGCGCGGAGGTTCGAGTGAACGGGAGATCCGGGATCCTGCAAAACCGCAGACAGACGCATAATCAGAGGTCAGGTGAACAATGTCACGATATTTTGGGTATTCTCCGAAAGGCACCGTGAAAGATGCCGTAGAATCGTTTGAATCGAAAACCCAGGTGCGGAGCGCCGGGGGAACGCTGCTCGGGACCGTCTACGTGGACGTCTCCGACGAGGAATGGGCCGTCGCCATCGCCTACGGCAGGACGCACCACCCGAAACTCAGGGGTCCGGAACCCGTCTACGAGGTCAGGTACGCGCAGCGGACGGAGGAGCCCGGAGAGACGAAGAGGCTCGACACCCGACGGGAAGAGGAGAGTGTACTTACCGCCGGGCCCTTCCTATCGGCAGACGAATTCATCCTCTGGGCCCTAGGCGAAGAGCAGGGGCGGATCAACGGTACCGCTGTGTGAGGGGGCCTGGATCGACAACGTTTGCGTGAATAGCCCGCAGGGGCGTGCCGGGAGAAAGCGATGGTCGTTCGAGCCGCCGTCACGTGCGGCGGGGCGAACGGCACAGGACGGCCGGTTCCTTACTTCCCCGCCATCCTCTTGATCCTCGCAAGCGGCGACGAGCGTTCCAGAAACCTGGAGACGAACCCGGCAAACTCCTCGTCCCAGCACTCAGCACCGACCTTCACCGTCCAGCCCTGCTTCATTGAGCGGCGGACGTGTTTGCCGAGCGCCACATCAAAGAGGCTTTTTGACCGCAGCAGGTCGACGGCGCGGGTGAACGGGCGGGGGATTTCCACGACGTAGCGGCCGTCCTCGATGTAGGGGCCGGCGAGAACCTCCTCCCGGACGTACTTCGCGAGGAATTTCTCGGCGTTCTCCCTCGATGAGACCGGCGGCCCGATATGCCGGCGCATGACCGGGACAGACCCGGCCATCAGCTCGAAGAGGAGCATGCACCGCTCCTCTGCCATGCAGACGTCGGTGCGGTTGGCCGGAAACCCGCTCCGCTCAAGGAATTCCCGGATCGACTCGGCGGACTTCCGGAGTTGGGGGACCACCGTATCAGGCGTGTAGTCCGGTGTTGCAAACGTGAGGGAGAAGAGGTGTGTCCCCCGGGCGGAGAGGAGGCGGGAGAAGACCTCGCGGGTGAGCGGCGGGGACGGCGGCCGGCAGAAGAACGCCTCCGACGGCTCTGCGAGGTAGCCGCGGGCGAGCTCCGCGAACTCGAACATCCGCGAGAGCGAGAGCGCCGCCGCCACGTTCCTCTCCGGGTCGACCGGATCGATGACGACGAGCGGCTCCTCGAACTGCTTTGTCCCGTGCTCCTCGATATCGATCACCTCCCCCGGCTTCCAGCGGGCGGCGGCTTCAAGGAGGGGGTGGAACCCACCGTAGTAGATCGTCAGGATCTCGCAGAGGTAGCCGGAGAACCCCTCGGTCATGTGGTCCGACCCGTAGACCCCGCCGGCCTTCGCGAACTGCTTTACGAGGAGGACGTCGTCGGCGTAATCATTGATGTGGGCGAGTATGTACCGGGTGTGAAACGGGGTCCGGTCCACGGCGCTCTTGATCTCGGTGGCGCTCGATACAGCGTAGCAGGGGACGAGATCGATGTCCAGCGAGTTGATCGTCGCGTTGACGTAGGGGTGCTCCGCGTACTTCTCGCGCCAGGTCGCACCGAACTCCTCCGCGATCCGGTGTGCGAGGCCAAGCCCCTGCTCCTGCAGTTCCTCCCGGGAGAGAGAGGGGTCGAAGAGCATGAAGACGTCGAGGTCCCGGTCGCCCCGGACGAATGTGTCGCGGGCGACCGACCCCACCATCATCGCCTTCGCCACCCCTGACTTCTCCACCGCCTCGATCAGGCGCTCCCCCATCGTCCGGACGTAGGTCCGCTCTTCGGGTGTGGGACGGATCCTCCTGAGCACCTCCTCCTCGCAGGGGCACCGGGTCAAAGCGGGACCTCCACAAGGTCCTCGTAGACCGATCCGCGGGGCGTCAGCGTGCTCTTCTTGAGTTTGATGCTCTCCACACAAAACTTTCCAGCTGGTTCGCGGGGCGTGCACGCCACCTGCGGGATGAGCGAGGGATGGAACTCCTTTACCCGTGCGAGCGTCACATGGGGACGGAAGGGGCGGCTCTCCCGGGGGAACCCGAGCGGCGCGAGGAGGTCGTCCACCTGCCGGGCGAGGGCGGCGCCCTCCCCGGCATCCGTGGCGTCGCACCAGACCACTCGCGGCCTTTGTGGGGGGTTGCAGACCGGGTGCCCGACCGTCATTTCGAAGGGGGCGGCCCTGACAGCCTGGAGCGCCTCGATGACCGGTCCGATCCTCCCGGGTTCGACCTCCCCGAGAAACTTGAGCGTAATGTGGAGATTCGCAGGGTCGACGATGGCGAGCCGCCCGCCGGACTGTGCCAGGATCTCCTGGGACTCACAGGCCCTCTCACGGATCTCCTGCGGCAGATCGATTGCAACGAACGTCCTGACCATATCATCGTACTATCGTGCCTCACCCTACAAAATGGTGAGTGTGCGGCGGAGGCGCACCCGGCGGAACGTGGCCGACGGCGGCGAAGGAGCGAATCCGGCAGGAGTTTTCTCCGGGGTCCGCACACGGATGCAGGAATGCGCGCCCGGCGATAACCAGCATCCTCGCACGAATGAGATTTTTTATAAGAGCGCAGGACGAAAACATAACGACCAACTCCGGGGGTATTATCATATCAGATACAACGCAATTCATCGTATATACACTTGAATTTTGCCCGAATTGCGAAATTCTCAAAGAGTTCCTGGCCTCCAGGGGTGTTCCCTTCGTCGAGTGCGACATGGCGTCTGCTGAGGCGCTGACGGAACTCCGCATGAACGGCATATTCGTCCAGGAAGCACCTGTGCTGCAGAAAGGCGACGCATTCTATACGTCCGGCGACCTCTTTGCCGGCGGCGCGTTCCGGGAAGATCTTGTCGCTGACCTGATCGCGGAGGCATGAGGTTGGCGCGCAAGTCAACACAGACGACCATATTCGGGGACTTCATCCCCACCTTCCCCAAAGTCCGGACATCGCGGGGCTACCTCCTCGACTGGAACCGCGACCGGATCGTCAGGCAGATCATAGAGGAGAGCCGCCTCGTTGAGGTTTTCTACGGCTACGAGGGGGCCGACGAGGAGACGGCGCAGGATATCGCCCGGCGGGTCGAGAAGAAGATCCAGATGCTCGGATTGCAGTCGCTCTCCGGTCCCCTGATCCGCGAGATCGTCAACATGACGCTCCTTGAGCGCGGCCTCACATCCTACCGCAACGTCTGCACCCGGGTGGGAACCCCGGTCTTCGATGCGCACCTCATCGATGTCGGACGGGGGTTTGAGGCCCACGACAACGCAAACCTCCAGGAGAACGCCGAAACATCGCACAAGAAGAAGGCTGACAAGATCAGTAAAGAGCAGTATCTCCTGCAGCTCCCTCCCGACCTTGCGGACCACCACCTCCGCGGCGATCTCCATATCCACGACCTGGAATACTTTGGTACGCGCCCGTTCTGTATCGATGGGGGAACAGTGATACCCGTGCGGATGGAAAACCGCATCCGGAACATCCGTCCCGACGAACTCCCGATCGAGGGTGACGAGTGGAGCCCGGAAGACCTCTCCGCGCTCACCCCGAAGGGATGGAGGCGGGTTTTAAAGGTGACCCGCCGGAAGGTGGACCCAGGTGAGATGCTCAGGATCCGGACATCGGGCGGGCGGTCGCTCTCGGTCACCGGCGAGCACCGTATCCCGGTGCGGACCGGAGAGGGTATGGCCATCCGCCGTGCCGATGAGGTGCGCCCGGGGGACGCTCTCTACAGGATATCCGGGACCGATGCCATCCGTGGGGAGGCAGTCGAGGCAATCGATCTCGTCCGGGAACTGCCGGCATCGGTGCCGGCCCACCTCCTTCGAGACGTCTACGTCCGCGGTGCCCGGGAGATCTTCGCCGATGCGGTGCGGACCGGACGGGCCACCTCGTACGCCGATATCTCGCGGGCCCTCGGCGTCGAGCACCAGAAGCAGTGGTATACACGCGGGACCATGCCGGTAACTCTCTTTGGAGCCTTCTCTCGCCGCTACGGCATCGAGGATTATGCCGGAGTCACCATCGGCGTCACCGGGAGCGAACACGAACTGCCCGCTCTTCTCACACTGACACCGGAACTCGTCCGCCTCCTGGGATTCTTCGTTGCGGAAGGCAACTACAACGTCGCCCCGGCGGTCGGGCAGTATAACCTCGCGATCGCCGAGAACGCCCGGGCACCCGCCATAGGGGCCGCGGCGCAGGCAACCCTGAAGACCTATGCAACGATTGCCGGCGGCACTCCCGACACCACGACCATCTACGGGATCGAGGTGGAACGCAACCGGGCCCTGCAGGTCTATTTCGGCGGGAAGATGGGATACCTGCTCTTCCGCTACGTCTTCGGCATCCCGGAGGGAGCAGCGGGAAAACGCCTCCCCTGGGTCGTGTACCACCTCAACGACGTGCTCCTCCACGAGTTCCTCTCCGCCCTCTTCACCGGAGACGGCTCGACATACTACCGTCCCGAAAAATCGGACTGTATCGTCAACTACACCACCATATCACCGACCCTCCGGCAGGAACTCTCGCTCCTGCTCACCACGCTCGGGATGGTCCCCCAGATCGTCGAACTCTACGGGGAGGAAGACCGCCCGACTCTTTACCGGCTCCAGCTCAACGGGCGGAAGAATATCGAGACGTTTGCCCGGTATGCCACCTTCCTCGATGAGCGGCAGGACCACATCGACGGGTTCCTCTCCGCGGTGAAGGAGAGGAAGACCGGGGAGCACGAGGAGACCGTCGTCGAGATCTCTCCGGCAGAGCCGACCGGTGCGTACGTCTACGACCTCTTCCTCGACGGCGACGGGACCGAGGAGAGCCATACGTTCTATGCCTCCGACGGCCTGCTCATCCACAACTGCCAGGATTGGGACCTGCGCTACTTCTTCTACTACGGCCTGATGCCCGACGGCAACGGGACGAAGGCGTCGGTCGCCGGCCCCGCAATGAGGGCCGAGGTAGCGGTCCTCCACGCTGTCAAGGCGCTCGGCTCCGCCCAGACAAACTTCGCCGGCGGCCAGGGCTACTACAACTTCCTCACGTTCATGGCGCCCTTCCTCGAGGGGATGGACTACGGCGAGATCAAGCAGCTGATGCAGATGTTCGTCTATGAGATGACCCAGATGATGGTCGCCCGGGGCGGCCAGGTGGTCTTCTCATCGGTCCAGCTCTCCCCGGGCGTCCCCGTCCTCTGGAAGGACAAGCCATGCGTCTACCGCGGCAAGGTCTGGGACGGGACGCAGGCGCCGCTCCGGACCTACGGCGAGTTCGAGCGGGAGGTCCGGCTCCTCTTCAAGGCGCTGATGGAGGTGATGCTCGAGGGTGACTACTGGGGCAAGCCCTTCTCCTTCCCAAAACCCGAGATCAGCATCGAACCTGACTTCCTCACCGAGAACGAGGAGTTCAATGGCGAGCACCCGGACCTCCCGACCTACCATGACCTCTACCTGATGACCTTTGAGCTGGCATCCAAGTTCGGCACTCCCTACTACGACAACCAGATCCCCGGTTACCGGGGCGCCGGGGAAGGGATATCGTGTTACCAGTGCCTTGCAGGCGACGAACTGGTCCCGGTGGCCGATAAGGACGGCAGGGTCGCCGTCAGGACTATCAAAAGCCTCTTTGATACCGCGGCAAAGAACGGGCGGCGGGTCGACTCGTTCGGCACAGAACTCGCCTACTATGACGGGAAAACTCCAAGCGTCGACTTCACCACCCTGGAGGCTTCGCTTCGCCCGTTCCGTGGCATTATGCGCCAGCGGTATACCGGGAACCTCCTCCGGATTACCCTGGAGTCGGGCCGGCAGATCACCGTCACACCCGACCACCCGGTCTATGTTCTCAATGGGGCCGGGTTCGTCAGAGAGACGGCACGAGACCTTGAGATCGACGATTACCTGCCGGTGCTCAAGGCTGGTGGGTTCTGCGAGAGGCCGGCCACGGGGATCGACGTTGCAGAGGTCCTCACGAAGGCAGGCCACGCAGATGCAATCCGCGCCACGGAAGAAACGGTGAAGATTCCGGGCACCCGGCACCCCGGCCTGCCCCGCACCCTCCCGGTCAGCAGCGACCTCGCCAAATTCCTCGGCTACTACCTGGCGGCAGGGTCGAGCGAGCGATCCGGACAGCACTATACAGTCCGACTCTCGTTTTCGGGGCACGAGGCAGGCCTTGCGGCGGACGCCGCAGCCTGCATCCGCGCAAGCCTCGGATACGAACCCCGGATCCGTGAGTCTGCAACGGGGGCCGACGTCATCGCCAACAGCAAACTCATCTACCTCCTGGTCGGGGCCCTCGGGTGCGGCTCCTCTGCCGGCGATAGAACGGTGCCCGACCTCCTCTTCAACCTCGACCACACCCTGGTGGGCGACTACCTCGGTGCGGCCTTCCGCTCAGCCGGGACGAGAGCCTCCGGGCGCCGCGCCCGGAGCATCAGGCTGAAGGCGGCCTCGCGGGACGCCGTCCGGAAACTGATCTGGCTGGCAGGGCAGATCGGCGTCCAGATGGGCTACGCTGAGCGTGAGGCGGCGGTCCGGCAACCCGGGGATGAGGTCCCGCACAAGACCTACATCTGCAGGATCACGGCTCAGGACCAGATCGACCGGTTCCACGCGGAGACCGGGTGCTCTGGAGAGGTGCCCGTGGGGAGAGAGACCGGCGGGGCCTTCACCCACCTCCCGGAGAGCAGACACGCTCCCGGATACACCGCCGTCGCCTGCGCAGGCAGGTACAGTGCCGACGGGATCGAGGGGCTTCAGGTGTCGCTCTTCATCCCGCCCATCGCCTGCGAGATCGGGATGGGCCGGCTCGTCCGGGGCGACGTCCACCCGCTCCGCATCCGCTCGATCGAACCGGTGGAGTACGACGGCTACGTCTACGACCTCGTCGATGTCGCCGGTACCCACACCTTCGTAAACGCGCTCGGTATCGTGACCGGGAACTGTTGTGCCTACCAGTTCTCCTCGCTCGCCGACGAAGACGACGAATTCGAGGATAAACTCTACTTCCGGGAGGGGAAGCACTTCTCGATGGGCTCCTGGCAGGTGATGTCCATCAACTGCCCGCGGGCGGCGTATAAGGCGGAAGGCAACCAGGAACGACTCTTTGCCGAACTGAAGGCGCTCATGGACACCGCCGTCGAGCTCTACCGGATCAAGCGGCGCTGGATGTCCCTGATCCGGACGAACGGGCGGATGCCGTTTGCCATGCAGCGCCCGAAGGACCCGAACACCGGCGAGCGCGGTGCGGTTGCCGTGGACCTCGAAGGGCTCGTCTACACCATCGGTGTTGTCGGCGTCAACGAGATGGTGCAACACTTCACCGGCCACCAGCTCCACGAGTCAAAGGAGGCGTTCCGCCTCGCCGTCCGGGCCATGACCGAACTCGAGATGTATGCCCGCGAGCTCTCGAAGAAGCACAACATGACGATCGCCCTCGCCCGCACCCCGGCGGAGACGACCGGCCAGCGGTTTGCGGTCGCCGACCTCCTCGACGAGCGGTTCCGGGAGCACGCGCTCAAGGTCATCAAGGGCGACGCGGAGAAAGCAGTCGAGATGCTCGGCACGACGCTCGATCTCCCCATCTACTACACCAACGGGACCCACGTCACACCGGCGGCCCCGGTCCCGCTCACAAAAAGGATCGAGATCGAGCATATCTTCTTCCCCATCGTGGACGGTGGGAACATCTTCCACGTATGGCTCGGGGAAGCGCGCCCCGATCCCCGGGGGCTGATGGAGATGGCGATGAATCTCTGCCGGACGACCCAGATAGGCTACTTCGCCTTCACCCGGGACCTGACGGTCTCCCTCAAGGAGTACCGGGAGTTAAAACCAGTGCACCCGGACCGGGGGAAGACGGCAGGGGTCTTGCCGGCGGCAGACCGGGCGGATGCCTGACCACGATCACACCTTTTTTGGCTCTACCGGGAGATTCAGATAGGAACCGCCTGCCGTGAGGTTGCAGCGGTGCGTGAGGCCATAATGATCGATCTGACGACTCCACTTCTCGCTATCGATGTCGGCAGGGGCACCCAGGATATCCTGATTTACGAGCCCGGCCGGCCGATCGAGAACAGCATCAAACTGGTCCTTCCCTCCCCGACCGTGGTGGTAGCGGAGAAGGTCCGGCAGGCAACCAGAGCCGGGCGCCCGGTCTTCCTCGATGGGTTCCTGATGGGCGGCGGTGCGAACACCGGCGCGATACGGGAGCACCTGGCGGCAGGCCTCCCCGTCTACGCCACCCCCGAGGCCGCCGGGACCCTCCACGACGACTTCGAGAGGGTGCGGGCGATGGGCATCGAGATCCGCGCCGCCCCTCCGGGAGACGCGGTGAGGGTCCGCACCACCGACTACATGGAGCCGGAGCTCCGAAAGACGCTCTCCCTCTTCGGTGTCGGGTATCCGGAGAACGTCGCGCTCGCTGTCCAGGACCACGGCTACTCCCCGCACCGCAGCAACCGCATCCACCGATTCGAACTCATGCGGGAACGGCTGGATGCCGGAGACTGGGACCTCCTCGCGCTCGCCGCGGATCCGCCGATGGCCGATATGACCCGGATGCAGGCGGTCCGGAGGCAGGCGCCGGGCGCGCTCGTCACCGACACCGGGCCGGTCGCGCTCATCGGGGCGCTCTGCGACCCCGTGGTGCGGCGCATGGCTGATGAGGGGATCATCCTCGTCAACGCCGGGAACGGCCACACCCTCTGCTTCACCCTGAAAGGAAAGGAGATCTACGGGCTCTTCGAGCACCATACCGGCGCGCTCGATCCCGCGAAACTTCAGCACTACCTGTGGCGGCTCGCCGACGGCACGCTGACGTCGGAGGAGATCTTCGATGACGGCGGTCACGGGGCGGCGGTCAGAAAACCCCTCGTCACCGATGCCGTGGTCGTCACGGGCCCAAACCGGCTCCGGTTACTCCCGGAGGCCTACCAGGCGGCGCCCTTCGGTGATATGATGCTCTCGGGGTGCTTCGGGCTTATGTACCTCTGGAGGAGACTCCGGGAGAGGTAGGGCTGCAGGGTGCGGTTTTGCGACGCGTGGTGCCCGGGATCACGGAGAGGAGAGATGCAGAGTCTCACCGAACCACCCGAACAGCCCGCTGAAGAACCCCGCGATCAGGTCGAGGGGCGACGACGAGGAACCGGCCGGCTCCCCCGCGCTGCCCTTCCCCTCCCCGGTGTAGAGGGCTGTTACCTCCTCCCTCCCGAGGTTCTTTAAGGTATCAAGGTGCCCGGCCGCCCCGCGAGTGATCGCATCGTAGTCGACGCCCCGTCTCCACGCATCGGTCATCGTCTCCGACGGACGGAGCGTCGAGTTCTCGACGCCCACAAGCGTGTAGAGGGCGGGGAGGGATGACTCCTCCGCCACGCCCGCACCCCCGTCGGGCCGGATGGCGATCACCGGGTCGGAGAGCCCTGTCGAGGGGTGCTCCTGATTGCCGGCGAAGGCGTATGCCCGGAAGGCGAAGGCCTCGGGGTTCGACGTCAGGTTGGTGACCAGCCGCTCCTCGGGAAGGGTGAGGTCTGCAAGCGTCATCCTCCCGGTGCGGGTGGCGACCGAGAACTCCCAGACACCGCGCTCCCCGTCCCGGATGCTCCCGGGTTCCCGGGCCCGCGTGATCTCGTAGACCCCGAGCTCATCCGGTGGCGGCACCAGGGCGACGCAGGCCGGCTCCTCCCCCGTGAGTGTCAGGTTCCTGGCCTCGACCGTCACCGTGACGGTGAACGTCTCCCCCTCAAAGGCCGCCCGTGGATGCCGACCGCCGAGGTGCATGGCCGGATCGAGCAGCCAGTCAAGGTTCGCTATCTCCACCCCGCTCCGGGTGAGGGCGACGTCCTCCGGAGTCCGGGCGAGAAGCACCCCGACACCCTTGACGATCAGGCCGTCGCGCGGCACGACGACTTCAGGCAGTGCCCCGGTCTCATTCTCAACAGGAGTGAACGGTGATGCCGGATTGACGAGCTGGTGCTCACTCTGGACCAGCGGGCGGTCGTGAGACTGGTGTGCTTTCGCCATCGTCGCGCCCGGCCGGGGTGGGGCCTCCCGCTCCAGAGTCGGTATCGGCGCCGCAGTCTCCTCCGGCTCCTCATCGTCATCAGCGTCGTCAGTGTAGGTGGTTACTGTCGCGGTTGGGGAGGTTGTGGCCGTCGCTGTTAGTTCTGTCGACGTTACCGCCAGGGCCGCAGGCTTCGCCTCTACGGCCTTTCCCGTCGGTTCCCAAGGAGCCGGGGTTGCTCCGGCCGTTGAATTCGGCGGCACCTTCGCGGTGACGGGTTTCTCATCATCGGCAGATTCATCGAGTGCAGCCGCGGCACCATCGCTCACGCGGCCCCCGACCGGGTCGACGATCAGGTTCCAGAAGCCCGTCACCGCGGTGTTTCCGGCCGGCGATCCCTGTGAGGTGATATCTCCCCCGAGAACCGGGAGGGCGGCGGCGAGAGAGGCAACCATACCGATACAGAGCACCGCTATCACGGACACCATGAGAAGGCGCCTCAACGCCATCCCCTCCAGCACCCGGGAACACCATGCACCCGGCTCACCGGTTCTGCCGCAGGCTCCACCATCCGCCCGGACCCATCGCTCATGAGAGTCTCATGGAGCGCACACCGATATAAATAATTTCCGGATAGGAGCCCGCTGGAGACCCCCCCGCGCCGATCAGCCTCGCCAGAACTTCGGAGACACGGACAGATCGTCCCGGGCGAGCACAGACCCGGAAGGTCCGGAGTCCGGAAAGGATTGAGCGATATCCAGCAGGGCAGGAGCGCCGCCAGGAGTGAAGGAACCCTCCCCATCAGGAAAATTGCAAGGATAGTGGTGAACTACCCCCCGCTTGCGCAGGGGGCTTCCTGCGAGTGTCCGGGGCTCTCTGGGAGCCTCAGACCTGTTTGTCGCAGATTACCGGCGAACTGCCGGTAGCCCGTCCACAGGGCATCTTGTGATAGGAACCGCACCATGATGTTGACCGCACTGTTTTGGTCTCGATCGATGCAGTTCCCACATTCACAGTTCATAACTCGTTTCCAGAGGGGCATATCGTGAACCGCCCCACATACACAGCAGGTCTTCGTCGTGTTCTGTTCATCGATTTTTATTACTCTCTTACCTGCAAGGGCTGCCTTGTAGGTTAAAAATCCGATGAACCGTGAGAGGTGTCCCGCGTTCTGGGTGGCTCGGTTGAGTCCAGGCGTGGCCTGCTTCGACTTCGGCATCTGCTTGACGGAGAGGTCGCCAACCAGGATCGTGGCGGCCCGGGTGTTCCGAACAAGTTTCCGGCTCAGTTTGTGCTGGAAGTCTTTGAGCTGGTTGCTCCGCTTCCGCTCCATCGTCCGCTTGACACGGTTGAGCCTCTGCCACTTCCGGCTCTTCTTTTTGCAGTGGTCCCGCCGAGCCTGCACGGCATCGATCTTCGGGTTCCAGTGCCTGTCCGGCCGGGCATTGGTGACCTCAAGGAACTTGCCCGAGGTGTTGACTGCGACATGCTTCGTGACCCCGAGGTCCCATGCCTGGTAGAGGCCGTTGTCAACGTACTTCTGGTCCGGCTGAACCTCGTGGACGACGGAGACGTAATACGCCCCCTTCAG